>JBAZTN010000238.1:858-4291 GCA_041661895.1 Methylobacter sp.
ATCAAAACTTAACCATACTGTCATTTTATATTCATGAATCCGACACGAAACTGACACCTTCATTCATTAACGTATCCACATCTTTATTTAGCCATGTGGATGCCCATGAAAAGAACAGATGCAGCAATACAGTTCAAGCCTGCCAAACGGTTGGAATGTTTTATTATCGCCATGGATGGTGTGTATGCTGCAAGCCAGTCGGGAGCTGGCGCGGCGGCAGACTCGGAGGCGTTGATAAAAGAGGCCCAGGCCTTACGTTTCCGTGTGTTTGCCAAGGAAATGGGAGCCAAGCTCAAAACCGAATCCGAAGGCTTGGATTATGATGAAGTCGATGGCTATTGCGATCATTTGATTGTGTATGACAACGTCAATAACAAAATAGTCGGTTATACGCGTTTGCTTAATCAAGATCAGGCAGAACGCCTTGGCCGGTATTATTCTCAAAGTGAATTCAATCTTGATCAGGTCTTAACATTGCCTGGCCGTTTTCTGGAAATAGGCCGGACTTGCATTGATCCTGATTATCGCGGCAGTGCAGTTTTAACAACGCTTTGGACTGCTCTGGTTCAATACGCGCTCGAAGGACAGTTTAATTATTTGCTCGGTTGCGCCAGCATTACTCCCGGCCCCAGCGGTTTTGCCATAGATGCGGTTTATCGGAATATCGATGCCAAAAATATTGCGCCCTCCTCTCTTCAAGTCAAACCCAGCATTCCGGTGCCCAGCGAATTAAGATGCGAACGGGATGAATCGGGTATTCCTCCTTTACTCAAGGCTTATTTTCGTTTCGGCGCTATGGTCTGCGGTGAGCCTTGCTGGGATGAAGACTTTAACTGCATGGATTTATTCGTGTTATTACCTCTCGACCAACTGCAAGACCGCTACAGCAAACACTATACGAGAGGCTATATCGCCAGGGATGGCGTGTATGCCGCGAGTCAGTCGGGAACTGACGCGGCGATCGCCAGGGATGGTGTGTATGCCGCAAGCCAGCAGGGAGCTGGCACGGCAATCGACAGGGACGCAATCGCAACGGAAGCAAAGTGCGGCGCAGACTGGTAATGAAATCGAAAATACGACTGTACTATAAACTTTTTCTCATCATCATCCTGTTTATCAACGGACTGATTATCGCCGCAGGCATTTTTCCCGCACTCGGTTTTTTATGTTCAGCAGGTAATGCAAAAACCAAACGTGATACCCTCAAAACCCGCTGGCTGCAATGGTTCAGCGCAATTGTTAACCTTCATATCATCAAAGATGGCGAGCTGCCGGAACAGGGCGCCATCTTGGTTAGCAATCACATTTCCTGGCTGGATATTATCGTTATCGGCCAGTATTTGCCCGCCTGTTTCGTTGCCAAGAGCGACATTTCAAGCTGGCCTGTCATCGGTTACCTGGCCAGACAGGCCGGCACCATTTTTATCCGTCGCGGCGACAAGCAGCATATCCGTACTACCGCCGAAAAAATGGTCTGGCTGTTAAAGCAAAGCAGCAACATTATTGCCTTTCCTGAAGGAACCACGACCAAGGGCGATGAGGTTCTGCAATTTCATGCCTCTTTATTTCAGCCTGCATTATTAACCAGATCGACTATTCAACCTGTAGCCCTTCAATATCAAGGTGCAGCCAAAGAACATGCGCCTTTTGTCGGTGACGATGACTTTGTGCCGCATATAATCAAGATGCTGACCCTGGATAAAATCGAGGTGCGGCTTAGCTTTCTTCCTGTCATCAACAACTCAGGAAAAAATCGCCATGCAGTCAGCCTTGAAACAAGAGACATGATATGGCAAAAAATTTCCGAAGGCTTGCCGGCTGATAGTTCAGAGCAGCAGTGTTTAAAACTGTCTCAAGGTTACTAGGTCGCCTTTATAGGGTTGCGCTGTCGGCCATGCCGGGTTGATGGTTATTATCACTATTTCCGATAGAATTGTTGAGACATCCATTTGTAATTTTTTCATTTTCGTATACTTATTCAAAGTACCTCAATTTCCTGGCCATTAGCCAGGAAACTAATATCTGCATATTGGCAGGCGCCTTCCTTATGCTGAAAAAGGCTGAGGGCAATCAGCCAGACCTTAACGATATTACCTGGCATTGTTCCGCCTATGGCGTTGATATAGTCCTGATAGATATCCCGTTCTTCATTTAGCCATTCACCCAAACCTTGCGGGCCGGAACGGATGACAACATGGGTCTCGCGGGCAGTCCAAGTCGGTATGGGGCATCGATATGATGTTTCGGGTGGCAGTTCGGCGCTCCAGTAATAAGTAATGTCCTGACCATTATCGAATTCGACGGCGATGCTTAAATAGTCGTGGGTGGGCAGGGTGTCTTCCCGCACAGATGAGGGCAAGACATCCATTTTCCACGACAAACGTAGTCGGGTATTCGGCTTAAGAGATAAAGAAACCGTCTTCTGCAAAAGGCCAACATCATTGTGCGTATGACAGCATATTGCTGATGTTTTGGCAGGTACTGTGCAGGATTGGTAAATTTCCGCAGGCCCTGCGAACCACAGATAATCCCAGCCTTGCGGCGTAATAACCGGTGAAACCAGCCGGTCGATTTCCATTGCGATCAGGTTGTTCACGTCGCCATGATTGGCAAGACATTTCAAGCCATCCAGCGTATCGCCCTGCCAGCGTATGAGTAGTAGGGCCAGATTGCCTGTGACCATGTCGTACACTTCATCCGGCGTTGCCAGTTCGCCTGTTTTATCGGCCCATTCCCCCGGAAAATAACTGGCCAGATAAAGCCGTCCCGATTGCTCTGCTGTAAAACTATGGCTGTCACGGGTGCCGCGGAATATCTCGCCGTCCTGCCCGATACGAAACCACAGCTGGAAGTTGGGTTCCAGCGTGATGGGCAGATCTTTAAACCGGGTTTTTCCGGCGGCGAAAGACGTCAGGCTATCGCCTGCTTCAACATCAAGGCCGGTATCGAACCAGGGCTTTTGGTCGGATGGAAGTTCAAAAAAACGATGCTCATAAATAACATCCTCCGCAACATTGCCCAGCAAGTCTGTAAAGCGCAGTTTAAAATCAATAACATTCATGGCAGGTTCCTTGTTTATGGTTTGTAAAGCTCTTGAAAATCAGCTGTAAGGATTATAATCAGGTCATCAAAATAAAATCTTGTATGAACTGGCTATGCTAAAACTTTATCCTGCTTATATGCGCCTGTTTATCTGGCGAGGTCGATCGCTTTATTTCGGCCCGTCAGTGCATCTGGATGCACATAGTTATGCAACGGTGGCATTGCATGTTGGAGTCTACCGGCCTTTCAGGATAAAAATCGCAAACGGTGCATGGCAAAGTTGTCGCTGTGCAATTGTTCCCGCCGGTATCCAGCATGAGCTTGATTTTCAAGGCGGCATACACGGCAAGATATTTATTGAACGGGACAGTTCCGATTACCTGTATTTCAA
>JBAZTN010000239.1:0-4291 GCA_041661895.1 Methylobacter sp.
ATCGGGACTCATAGTCATTTTCAACTGAAATGCCGCCGCCTATATCCAGCGCCGCTTCATCCCACTCGTAGCCCAGCTTGAAATCACCCTGTTTGCGTGTTTCGGGTGATGCGGTTGAAAGGGTATGCACCAACTGCGTGTTTTCACCCGTCGCTTCAAAGTTTGAATCTCGCCCGAGCGGAATGAAATTTTTATTTAACAGTATCTCGCCATTGAGATAAGGCGATGCGCCGGCAGTTATCGTGCTGCCGGAAGCGGTGGTTGCCTGGTAGGACCGATTGCCTCCAAAAACCAGCGGCGCCGTCGTAATCGGCGTAGCACCTGACCAGGTATCCTGTGTGTAATTGAAAGTGAACTTGATACGATCCGTCAGGCTGACCTTTGCCCTGCCGAAGAGACTGTCTACCTCAATAGGATTTTTGTCATTTTGGACATTGTAAAGATTGCGCTTGCCCTCCTGGTAATGGCCATACTGAAAATTGACTTCATCCTCTTCTGCTGCGTAAGCTGCCGGCAGCACCAAGCCGGGCAAAGCCAATGCAGCGACAGTCAGTGCCTGTAACGATGGGCTGGAAGATACTGCGGGTTTGGGTTCGGAAACGCGTGTTAACAAATGCCGGGCAAGGTATCGGCAAGCCGATCGCACGGAAGAAGGATGATGCCGTTTTGATTTAGTAACAGCCACAGCCGCCTCCGCTGGCAGAACTGCTGCTGGAAGCCGCTTCGCGGCTGCCATAGGTGTGTTCCCGCAATGTGCTCTGCATGGGATGCGGTTCAAGAGCCATGGACGATTTGGATAGCGTACCGCGTTGCCACGGCGCCACAGGTGAACAAGCCGACGCGCAGACACTCAATGCAATGAGCAGCGCAGCGGACATGGGTTCAATGTTCTTCATCCGGCATCGCACGGCTAGTGCTCGGCCAGCAACTGTTCAACCAGCGCTTTCAGCTCTTCAGCTTCCCCAGTCCTGAATCCCAGATGGATATGGCGAATATGGCCTTTTCGATCTACCAGATAAGAGGATGGCATCGCTTTTACGCCGAAGTCCGTCGCACATTGTTGCTTGGCATCAACTGCCACCATGAAATTGGGTGGAAATTTGGCAAGAAAATCTTGGGCATCAGCAAGGTTTTCATCTAAATTGATGCCTATAACCTGCAGTCCACGATCTTTGAATTCATGATTGAGAGTATTCAAAAATGGAAACGATTGGGCGCAATGACTACACCACGAAGCCCAGAAATCGACATAAAGCACTTTGCCTTGAAATTGCTTCAGGTTAAAGCTTGTAGCATCACCTACAGAGGCTAGTGTGCAGTCCGGTATCGCATCACCCTTTTCCGCTGCTGTTGATGTTTCAACGAAGTTCAGGGCCAGTACCGCGCACAGCAGAATTATTATGCGTTGATTCATTTTTTATTATTATTTTTAGCGCAACCGGTTAAAAACAGACCTTACCCCGTAAAGATGCAAACGTCGCATTTATACGGGGTAAGGTGGATTGCTGACGCGAAATTACTTGTTTTGGATTATATTAATACCAGTATCTGGGTGACCACCGCTACCGTCTATGCAATGAACTTCTAGTGCGTAAGTCACTACGCCTGCTCCCGTTTTATCGACCATCAATCCATATTCTCCGCTGCCGCCATTAACTTTCATTTCCGGACTAAAAGCGGCATCCCCGGTAACTGCGTCCGTAACATTTTTCGCCACCGAACCTTTAGTAACCTGAGCACTGATCAGTAGGCTTGCCGGCCCCGAACCCTTTATTTGTACCGAAAGGTGATGCGTACCTGCCGCACAGATCACCTGATAGGTATCAGCTTTTTTCGCTCCTTGTCCCAGCGCTTCGCTTTGACTGTGAGCCGATGCACTACCAACATATCCCAGTACGCTTAACACGGATGCCGCTACAAAGGCTTTTTTAACTATTATATGTTTCATGTAATCCTCTTATGCCGGTAATCCGGCGGTAAAAATACTAAACAGCGCTGATAAGGTCTATTCGTTTGTCAGTATGAACAAGCGAATAGATTTATTGTATATCAATTAATACATTCCAAGTCACTGAGCTTTACCCGTGTTGGAAAGCTCTTCCAATTTTGTTGCCGCATAAGCACGTACCGTCTCATCGCTATCATCCAGCGCCTGTTGTAATAGCGCGGCATTATCTCCCGCATTGCCTACCGCCATCAAGCGCACCGACACATCGCCATCCTGCATTGCATTCTGTAATGCGGCTGGAGCGTCGCCGCTTTCACGCCTCGCCAAACCGAAAACCGCCTGCGCCCTTACGTCGGCGTTTTTATCCGACAGTGCCGACACTAATGCACTGTTAACATTCGCGTCATTCTTTGGCCCTTCTGCCGCCAAAAGTGCAACAGCATCAGCGCGTTGCTCAGGGTCTTGGGTTTTAATCTGTTCCAGCAACTTATCAACCCCTTTCGTATCGCCAGCTTGCGCCTGCATACCTGCGACTGGATTCCGTGCCTGCATTACAGCCATTGTGCACGCTTCTTCTGCTCCAAAATTTGTTCCCATTACCCAGACCTCTGCGGGGCGCTTTAACGAAACATTTTTTGACGCATTCTTTGCGTATCGGAAAATCAGATCTGCTTTTTTATCAAACAGACATTCCAGCACCTGTTTTACCGTTGTCCCCACACAAGTCGCTGTAACCAATTCCTTGGGCAACACCGAATAATGTATCGGCACGCCGGTTTCCTCGGTAATCTTTTTAAGTATCTGTGGCAAAGACAGTTGCCGTGCCTCAAGTTGCAATTCCGCTCCGGCATCCTGGGTCAGGATGACCCGAACCGCTTCCTCGCCTGCCGACACTATCGTCGACATCAACGATAACACACAGACTGTCCAGAATTTGCATTTGCGCATGCCTATATCTCTACGGTCAGTCACTTTTTACTGTCTTTAAGACAGGCCTGGTTTGTAACATGATAAAAACCAAATCTCATTACCACTACATCTTTCTTACAGCTAAAAGAGAAAATACCGAAACCCGCTATTGCAAGTTTCGGCATATAACACTGCCAGCAAGTATAAACAACTTAATAATCAATTATACACTCATCGAATATGTTTGCTCTTACCTTAGTTTTGGAATTTGCCACCAGGCGCGCCCTTAGGATATTCGCCCTTAGGAATAGGCAAATAAGCATCGATATCGACATCAGTCGGCTCGATGGAAAGGTCAAAACCTCCAGCACAGCTGGGTTTAAGCGGATTAGTAACCAGATTACGCTCCACAGTCATCGTAGGCCAATAAGATTTACCGGCAGCAGTATCTGCTTCGTTATACGGCATGATTCTTGGGTCAGCAAATAACGGCGTTGTGTGGCCTATCCATACATCAACCCTATTACCATGAGTTTTGCTGTCTTCACCCCTTTTACACCAGTTGGCAACTGCAATACGCACTTTCAGGCTTTTGGCGCATGATTCTGGCTTAAACTTTATTGCGCCATATTTGAAAGATGAAAGACCTGTCGTACTGACAATGGATTCCTGTAACGGTGCGCTGAGGTAAGGTAGAGGGCCTGCCCAGGTATGATAGCCGCGAATAGCGCCATTGCCATCAAGGGTAGGAATAATGTTGGCAAATAAAGTACCTCCGCCGGCAACAAGGCCTAGACCCATATTGGTAAAGCCGACCCCAGGATTTACTCCCTCGATGTCATTTGATAAATCCTCCTGGATAGCAATTAAGTCACCCTTAGCATCCAATTTACGTACTACGGACATGGCAGTATCAGAAGAGTTAGGAAACACCGCGCTCACCGCAATAACATCTTTATGAGGAGCATCTGGTTTGGCATTGTTGTTACAACCATGTGTTATGGTTAAAGCATTGTAACCTGCGGCGCCTTCAGTCACTTTGTCTTTGATGCCCGTATGAGCGAATACGTTTTGACCGGCAACACACATTACAGTTGCTACTGAATACAGTGCCAACTTTTTTACTGATTTAAAGTCTTTCATCAAATTTTCCTTGTGAGGTGAGATTTATTATTATTGCTTTATTAGTTACTGCGGCATTTGTGCCCGTGAAGCATTTTCAATCAACCGCTAACTGACAATATATCAAGCACCATTCATGCCAATCCTGCATCACATGCACCAGTTATTATTAATCACATTTAATCAAATATAAGCTATTGATTTAATGATAATGATTGTTATTAATAGATACAAGCCGTCAGAAAATTTTTGCAAACAGACACTTTTAAGATGGAAACAAACTCCTTGATAGAGGGTGTTTTTTAATCGAAG
>JBAZTN010000240.1:0-4287 GCA_041661895.1 Methylobacter sp.
CTTCAGACGCTTGTATTTTTGCTCGCGTGGCGTGCGTGGTCGTGGCTGTTCCGTGTAATACTTGTCCCATGGCTTCTGCTCCTTAAGGTTAGAATAAATATTACCAGTTAATTCTGGGACTAAACAGCTAATCAAATTATTAGCATTTTATAGATAATAAGCTTTTCTTGAGTTGTTAAAAGACTCAAAAGTCGGGCCTTTCATAGATTTGAATCATAAATAATTGACGATATTTATGATTAGCAAAGAAGGGCGAAAATAAATATTTAAGTCAATGAAATCCACGGCTCATCCAAGTTTGTCAATGGGAATAATAAGAGAAAATTGGGTTCAAATTCTTCCCTTCTCAGAACAACACAGCATCTTCGCTAAAGTCGATGAACTAATAGCGATCTGCTATCAATAAAAAGCGTGTATCACCGAAGCCAAGCAGTTACAGTGAAAACTGGCGGATGTGGTGGTTGAACAGGCGATATCGTAATGAAAGCATTGTGGGTCGGATTCTACAGATCGGTTATTTCTTTAGGGTAGATCTGGACAAAAACGGTGCGCGGGCCACTCATTTTTTTGACCACGACATCGAATTGATTGAATTCAATTTTCTGGTTTTCTACCGGAATATCGCGGAGTTTGGCCATGATGAGGCCGCCAATCGAGACTTCATCTTCCAGTTCGAGTTCCTCGTTCTCGATGTCGATGCCCAGAATACGTTCCAGCGAGAATATGGGCAGGCTGCCTTTTCCGATCAGTGTGTGGTCATCGAGCCTTGTCCAGTCGTTGTTGTTTTGACGGAACTCATCGCGTATTTCACCGACCATCGCGCTTAACAAATTATCCAGCGTGATGAAGCCTTGCGGCTTGTGGCCTTTTTGTCCAATGATGGCAAAATGTGATGTTCCCATGCGGAATTGACGGAATAACTCCAGCGCGGGTGCATCCGGCAAGATGTATTGAATCGGCCTCAGGTAGTTATTCAAATCTTCAATTGCTTTGCCTTCCTGTTGGGCGAAAAACAAATCTTTCAAATGAATTACCCCTAACACATCAACGCCATTAGTATCGAAATAGGGATAACGACTGAACCGTTTTTGAGACACGGTTTGCAGGTTTTCCTGCAATGACTTGTTGCGGTGCAATGCGGTGATTTCGTGGATAGGGCGCATCAGGTCGGACACTTCGAGTTCGCTGAAATCGAGGGTTTTCGCCAGAATATTCCATTCGTCGCGGGTAAAGCTTTCTCCGGGATAGTTGCTGCGCAAAATAAGTTTAAGTTCGTCGGCCGAGTAGTGCGCATCGTGACCGTGGACATTACCCAGGCCAAACAAGCGCAGTACTAAGATGGCACTGGAGTTTAGCAGCCAAATCGCAGGATACATCAGCCAATAGAATCCGTAGAGCGGCACGGCGCTCCATAAGCCGATCTTTTCAGGATTACGAATCGCCAGCGACTTTGGTGCAAGCTCGCCGACTACGATGTGCAGAAACGAGATCATGGAAAAGGCGAAAGCGAAGGAGATGCCGTGTATCAGCTCGGGTGATGTGACACCAATTCTGCCGAACACGGGTTCCAGTAAGCTGGCAAATGCGGGTTCGCCGACCCAGCCCAAACCTAGTGATGCAAGTGTAATGCCCAGCTGGCAGGCAGACAAATAGGCGTCAAGCTGTGTATGCACTTTGGCCAGAATGCGCCCGCGCAAGCCTTGTGTTTTAGCAATCTCGCGGATACGAGTTTGCCGCAGTTTGACGAGACCGAACTCTGCCGCCACAAAAAAGCCATTGAGCGCAACCAACAACAGCGCAACGATGATCAGAAAAAGATTGTTCATGGTGGGGGGCATCTGGGAATCCGGGAAAAGTGATCAGCAATGAAAAGCAGGACAGTAATAGCCCCGCGTGTATTTGATGAATGGTAATTTCATTTTTTTAAAAACCATTGCGTCTTTGGGATTATAATAAACAGATTGGTTAAATGCGACATTTAACACATAGGGGGATTGTGTCGTATAGATTCGGTAAGTTATCTCCTCGAGCAATCGTTTGTTGAGATGCGCCGTGTGTTTTACGAAAATTGTTATTTGTAACCTGTGATGATAAAAAAACGGCAGACATGGATGACTAATCCCGCAACTATAAATATGGAATCGCGTAATTTAATGCAGAGTCGGTGGTGTTTTTTGCCCAGTTCATTCGTAATTCATTGTCTGGCAGCGCTTTTTATTACGCTGACGGGCTGCTCAGAACCGACCATTCAAAAGCTTGAAGGCCCGGCTCAAGGAACGACCTATCATATCAGTTATTGGTCCGAATCGCCGGTAGATAACGCAGATATTAAAGCCAGCATCGAAAGCGAATTCGCTGTCATCGACAAACTGCTGTCCAATTACCGGCCTGATTCGATCATAGAAACCTTCAATAGTGCCGAAAACACGGATAGCCAGGAAGTCGGTGGCGAAATTGTGTCTCTGGTTAAAATAGCGCAGACGGTTCATCAGGCCAGTCAGGGTTGCTATGATTTAACGATCAAACCCTTGTTCGATTTATGGGGCTTTCGGGGTGATGCGCTGACTATTCCTGATGATGCTACAATCCGTAAGACGCTGAAACAAATCGGCATGGAAAAGCTGAATGTCGTGGATGAAATCCATCTGCGTAAAAAACAAGCCAATCTGAAAGTCGATTTGTCGTCTATTGCCCAAGGCTATAGCGTAGAAAGGATCAGCCGTGTTCTTGAGCAAAAAGGCATAGCGCATTATCTGGTTGAGATTGGCGGTGAGCTGAAAACTCAGGGGCATAAACCGGGCGATAAACCCTGGCGCATCGCCGTGGAAAGACCGCTGCCAGGCGAACAGGTCATGCAAAAAGTCATGACCCTGCCTAAGGATACGCCGACTGCCGTCATGACTTCAGGCACCTACCGGCATTATTTTGATGACCACGGGCAGCGCTATAGTCACATTCTTGATGCCCGTACTGGGAAACCGGTCACTCATAATCTAGTTTCCGTCACCGTCCTGCATAATGATCCTACGATTGCTGATGCCTGGTCAACTGCGCTGCTTTGTCTGGGTCAAAAGGACGGGATGAAAGCGGCGAATGCAGGAAAAATTGCAGCTCTTTTTATCGAGCTGCAGGACAAAGAACTTATCGAGTCCCGAAGTGAATCGTTGAACACTTTGAATACTCTCACCATCCATTAATGCCTGAATTCTAAGTTATGTCATTAAAAACCCGTAGTCACTTTATTCTTTCCCGTTTGGGAAACTTGACGCTTGGCCACCCGATTGTGGTGCTGTCAATAATGATTCTGCTCGGCATTTCGGCTTTGCAATACGCAGCCGGTCATTTGAGCATTAATACCGACACTGCCGAGCTGATCTCTCCCGAAGCGCCTTTTCAAAAAAACCGCCGCAATTATGAACAAGCCTTTTCGCAGGATTTGCACACGCTGCTACTGGTTGTTGAATCGGATACGCCGGAACTGACCAAATCGGCTACTAAAAGGTTGTTGCGCCTGCTAAGCGCGAACAAAGATCATTTTAATTCAGCTTATATCCCTGACGACAACGAATTTTTCCGTCAGAACGGCCTGCTTTATCTCGACACCGACGAGTTGCAGGCTATATCTAACGACCTGTCGCTCGCCCAGCCGTTTATCGGCAGAATTGCCCAGGAACCCAATCTGACCGGCTTTTTTTCAATTTTTGAAGATGCCCTAACGTCCACCGACAAGGCACAGGTTGTGCCTATTGATCTAACCTCGCTGATTGATAAGGTTACGTTAGCCTTGCATAAATCGGTCAATGGCGAAAACGCTATGCTCTCTTGGGAGTCGATGATTGCTGAAAAGAAAACTCATTCCGGCAACGGCTTTATTGTCGTCTCACCCAAGGTTGATTTCTCGCAAATCCGTCCTGCCGAAATTGCGATTGAGTCTATCCGCAAAGCCGTTGCTGAAATTCAGGACCCTAGTCTGCCTGCCGTTAAAGTTTGGGTCACCGGCGAAGTCGGTCTTGAGGATGATGAATTGTCCGGTATGAGCGCCGGTACTTTTACCGCCAGTGTTTTCTCTGTTGCTTTGGTTTTGTTGATCTTATTGGTTGCTTATCGATCTGTGTTATTGACAGTAGCCACATTGATTACACTTGCCTTGGGCATGGTTTTTTGCGGGGCGTTCGCTGCTTTTTCCGTAAAAGAGCTTAATTTAATTTCAGTTGCTTTTGCCGTATCCAATATCGGTTTGGGCGTGGAATATGCCATTCATTTTTGTTTACGCTACCGGGATAATCT
>JBAZTN010000241.1:0-4216 GCA_041661895.1 Methylobacter sp.
CTTACCGATAGTCATTTGCGAATATTAGCTGCTCAAGGAGTTATTTCAGCAGCACTTCGGGATGCTGCGTTACAGGCATCTATCGTTCGTCTTCCCAAGTTAGATGAAGCACCGACTGCATTTATGGTAGGCAGGAAGACTCAGAATGTTCTCCGCACTCGTCTTGCTAAGACCCTGGGCGTAAAGACGAGCTACGAACTGGATCGAATGGATTTAACTGTCAAAACCACCATCGATAACAGCACACAGCAAGCCGTCACGAATGCGCTGCGTAGATTGAGTGATCCTGTCAATGCAAGAGATGCCGGTGTGGTGGGCTTTAGAATGCTTAATGCTGACATTGAGCTTTCTCCTATTATATATAGCCTCATGTTATTTGAGCGCGGCGAAGCGGGCAATCTGCTGCGTGTTCAAACTGATAATTATGATCAACCGCTTGATATTAATGAAGGAATACGTCTGGATCTGGGCTCAACTGCCAAGCTACGGACTATGGTGCATTATCTGGAGCTTATTACCGACATATACCAAAAATACAAGGATGTTTCATCGAAGGAACTGAGGCTGATTCAGTTGCATCCCCGCGATTTTCTGTCTGCATGGGTTATAGAACAGCTTCGGTTAAAGCCGCAGATTAATCTGGAGGATTTGCTGAATCAGGCTCTGGACCGCAAGTATTCAGCCAGTCCGGGTGAGAGTTTTTTCACCGGAGGCGGTATTCATCATTTCAATAATTTCGATAAATCAGAAGATATTAAAATCATGTCAGTACGGCATGCTTTGCGAGATTCGGTGAATCTGGTTTTTATTCGCCTGATGCGAGATATTACCTATCACCATCTTTACAAGCCGGAAGGCATAGCGCGTTGGCTTGAAAGCCCTAACGATCCACGCCGTAGAGAGTATCTGGCGCGTTTTGCAGATCAGGAAGGGCGCGTGTATTTACAGCGCTTTTATGCTAAATATCATGGCAAGAGTGCAGAAGAATCCCTGGAATTGCTTACTCGGCATGTTCTTGCCAAGCCTTCCCGCCTTACTATGCTTTATCAGGCAATTTATCCCGACGCAGATATAAATGCACTCACTCAGTATTTAAATGCCCATTTGACGAAGGCTGCTTTGGTTGATGAAGATATTGGAGAATTACAGGAGAAATTCTCGCCCAAGAAATTTGATTTACAAGATCAGGGCTATATAACCAAAATTCATCCACTTGAATTGTGGCTGGTCAATTATCTGGCGCAACACCCTGATGCTACGCGTAAGGACGTTATTGAGGCAAGTGCCGAACAGCGGCAAGCCGTATACCGGTGGCTATTCAAAAGCACCAGAAATGGCGCTCAGCAACGGCGTATAAGGACGTTGCTGGATGACGAGGCATTTAAACAGATCCATCATGCATGGCAGCGCCTGGGTTATCCGTTTGAATCATTTACGGCGTCTTATGCGGCCTCTATCGGTGCGTCCGGTGATCGTCCGGCAGCATTGGCTGAACTCCTGGGTATCTTGCAAAACGATGGCATACGGTTACCTATAGTCAGGTTTGAGAACTTGCATTACGCCCAGGCGACACCTTATGAGACGGTGCTGGATAAATCGCCGGAACAAGGTCAGCGTGTACTGGCATCAGAAGTGGCAAAAGCTGCTCGCGGCGCACTTATTGGTGTGGTAGAGGGCGGAACGGCAGGGCGACTTCGGGGCGTTTATACCGACTCAGACGGTAACCCTTTACCTGTAGGAGGCAAAACAGGGACGGGAGATCATCGTCGAGAAATATGGGGAGCAGGGGGACGCTTGATTGAATCGATATTCATCAGTCGTGCCGCCACGTTTACATTCTTCATAGGTGATCGTTTTTTTGGCGTAATCACCGCTTATGTGGCGGGGCCAAATGCCGAGAGCTATCACTTTACCAGTTCATTGCCGGTACAAATACTGAAGTTTCTGAAGCCCACGCTTGCACCTTTGATAAATAAGGTCTCTGGAGACGAGGACTCTAAATTATTGCCAAAATTAAAAACTGCGGTAACAAGCCAAGCGCAGGTTTCGATTTATTCCCCTCAGCCTTGATAACGCTGCTTTAAAATTAAATTAAATGTGATGGGTTAAGGAGATGCCCTGTACGGCAATTTTAATTTAGCCTAATCGTATTTAATGTATTTGAACCGTGGGTCATCCGGTGTGCCTTCTAATGCGCCACCTTCCTTGCCGGGCTGCCACATAATGACTTCCTCGATCTTATGGGCAAGTTCAAAATCTTTATTGGTAATGCCTTTTGCCGCATGGTTCACTAGCTTGACGATCACAGAGGCATAAGAAACCGTAAGATCGGGGTGATGAAAGGCGGCTTCTGCCAAATGTCCGACTGTATTTACAACCATCAGCGTACCTTTCCAGCCGCTGGTTTTGTATTTACGTCGAATCCAGCCTTTTTCCAGATACCAGTGCGGTAACTCTTCCTTTAAGCGCTGTTCGACTTCTGCATCGGAATAAGTATCTTCGTGTGTGCGTTCTCTCCATCCCATAATAATTCACCTTTTGTTTAGTTATGGAGTAAGAGCGACAGAGATATATTGAAATATGTGTCGCTCATTGGCCTTGTGCCTTAGTTTTCCGGCTCAACATGAGTGGCTTCACAGCCTCTTTGATAAAAAACAAATGAAGGTATAAATGGAACAATATCAATCGTCAATGTTGTTTCTTTTTGAAACTTATTAACGGAATCAGCTACGGCATTACGGAAATTATTGGTTAATTGATTAGCCAGTTTTTGCTGCGCTTCATCTGCACCTAAGGTAAATGGATCTTCGGCGAGATTAGTTGCATTAATTGTGTCCTGCAAAACATTTGACGAGAAAAATTGGATTTTACTTTCGAAATCACTGAAGATTTGCGGCCCTTTATCACGCTTAATGCGATCTATATCGGTTGGGTCGGCATAAACAAGAAATGTACCTTTAACGCCTTGTTCATCATTTTTACAGGCTCCGCCATCCATTATTCTGACTAGATTTAACGTTTTATTGCCTTTAACTAAGGTAAGCGGTGGATTTTGACCTGACATTGACGATACGTTGTCGGGCAATGTCGCCAAATTATCGGTTGCCGGTATAGGCAGGGTATCTTGTTTGACCTCTTGGGTCGAACATGCCGTCAGTGCAATAAATGCCATACCGATTAAAAGTTGTATGTTTGCTTTCATAAATAATTTTACTGCTGAGTGTTGTAGGGCGAACTATGTCACAATTTCTAAATATTGTAATCTTTAAAAAAGTTGGGCGGTAAAAAAATGTGTAGTGGACTAAGGAGCGGGCCAGAAATAAATTATTACTAATAAATGATTCAGATATTGATTGAGCATAACGTGGCTAAGCAATTGAAGTTTTTAAAAAGAAATGATTAAACCCAAGTTTATCGGGTGATTGTTATCGCAGCCCTATAAAAATTTTGCTTTACAAGCTTGCTGTAAGTAATTAAAAAGTGAAATTTTTAAGGACTGGTTTAACAATGACTAAAAAATTATCTAAATCTGTAGCGGATAAATCTATTTCAGATTCTGATGTCGACAAAAGTAAGGATGAAATTGATCCTGATATTGAAGGGCTCGACTTGGGCTTGAGTAGTGAATATATAACGTTTGCTAATGAAAGTGAGACGGCTGCAAAAAAAATGGCCGCGCGCAGAAAAATTGAATTGTATTGGGAGAAAAAACGTTTACAGGAACAACTTGGCGATTTTGAAGACTCTGATCTTGATTTTTAAGCTAATAACAGCATTTATCCTGCTTCATAGCTCACTAAAGAAGATGGTTGTACAGTATGTTTTTGTCTTGCGCCAATTAGGGCAGATAAGCACCACGTTTGTTGCGCCGACTAAAACAGAATTTATAAATTATTGATCCATAAGTAATCCAAAGTAGACGCAAAAGCACATCAATATAAATTCCTTAATCCAGAACAGACGGATATCCTTGCACAAATCTTAGCGCTTTATTTAGGTAAGTTGATAGTTGATGCGTGTTCGGTTCTTGTGTCAGGCATAGTTAAAAAAGATCCCTGTTGCTGTTTTTCAGGGAGCAATTTATTTATCGGAGGGTGTAAGAATTTTTGTGTAAACGGTCATTAGGCAGGAAACTGCCATTTACTTTGTAAGGAGTCAAAATGACCATATCAAAACCCATCCCTACCGACCTAATTGATAGCTTATTGTCAGGCTA
>JBAZTN010000242.1:0-4182 GCA_041661895.1 Methylobacter sp.
ATTTGCCAGCGGGTGTCGAGGGCGGTATCGCTCCGATGACCACGCCTTTAGGTGAGATGTTTATGTTTTCCATTGAGGGTGGGGATTTAACCCTGATGGAGCGACGCAGTTTACTGGACTGGGTGATTCGCCCTGCATTGCGTACCGTATCAGGCGTTGCCGATGTCAATTCGCTCGGCGGACTGGTTAGAAGTTTTGAGGTTATACCCGATAATATACGCATGTCGGCCAGAAATATCAGCACTGATAAGCTGATGCATGCATTACAAAGCAATAACCGTAATGACGGCGCCGGACGCATGACCGATGGCGAGGAAGCGTTGATTGTACGCGCCGAAGGCCGAATCAAGACCTTGGCCGATGTGGCTACCATCGTGGTGGATAACAGCGGGGGTATTCCGATTACCGTCGGCGATGTTGCTGAAATTAAAATCGGCGCTTTAACCCGCTACGGCGCGGTCAGCAAGAACGGCGAGGGTGAATCGGTCACCGGACTGGTGCTGAGTTTGCGCGGCGCGAACGCCAGACAAACCATTGCCGGTATAGAGAAAAAACTGGCTGACATCAGCGCAGGTTTCCCTAAAGGCGTTGAAGCCAAGGTCTTTTACAATCGCGGCAATCTGGTGGACAAGGCGGTCGATACGGTTTCACACGCCTTGATGGAAGCTATCATACTGGTTGTTGTGCTGCTGATTTTATTCCTGGGTAATTTACGTGCCGCTATCGTCGTTGCTTTGGCATTGCCGTTGGCGGCTTTGTTCACCTTCATTCTGATGAACTATATGGGCATGTCGGCTAACCTGATGAGTTTGGGGGGGCTTGCCATCGCCATCGGTATGTTGGTCGATGCCGCCGTCGTGGTGGTTGAAAACCTCATTACCCATCTGGCGCACACTGAAAAAGCCCAGCGTCTGCCCCGTTTGCATGTTATCTACCGAGCAACCCGTGAGGTTGCCGCACCGGTTACTTCCGGCATTTTAATCATTATTATTGTTTTCTTGCCGTTGCTGACCCTGCAGGGACTGGAAGGTAAATTATTTACCCCGGTTGCCTTGACCATTGTATTTGCACTTAGCGGATCGTTGATCCTGTCGCTTACAGTGATTCCGGTGATCGCCTCGTATCTATTGAAAGAAGTGTCGCATGAGGAGCCCTGGTTGCCCAGGCAATTGCAAAAACACTACCAGCCGGCTTTGTTGTGGTGTCTGAAAAACAGTAAAAAAGTATTTATCGGGGCGGGTTTATTATTGGCCGTGACCATGGTGATCTTTACCCAGATAGGCAGTACTTTTATGCCAACCATGGACGAAGGCGACATTATTGTGCAATTGGAAAAGCTGCCATCGATTACCCTGGAGCAATCCGTTGCCCTGGATGGCCAGGTGCAAAAAAACCTGCTCAAGCACATACCGGAAATAGAGACCATCAATTCGCGTGTCGGTTCTGATGAACTGGGCCTTGATCCGATGGGATTAAATGAAACGGATACTTTCCTGGTGCTTAAACCCAAAGATGAGTGGCGCATGGACAGCAAAGAGCAGTTGATCGAGGAGATTCGCAAGGTCATGGCTCAAACGCCGGGTATCGCCTTTGGCTTCACCCAGCCGATTGAAATGCGGATTTCAGAAATGCTCACCGGTACGCGCGGTGATGTGGCGGTTAAATTATTCGGATCGGATATTGCCGTTTTGAATGAAAAAGCTGAACAAATAGCTACGATTTTGAAGGGCATCAGCGGTTCCAGTGATGTGTTTGCAAAGCAAAACAGCGGCATGCAGTTTTTACAAATAACCATAGATAAATTGCCGGCAGGACGCTTAGGTCTGGACAGTGACAGCATTGAAACCCTGTTACGGGGGCAGATTGAAGGCTTGAATCTTGGCATAGTTCAGGAAGGCATTAAACGGACGCCGCTGATTTTGCGTGGCAGCAGCAATACGGCTAATTTCGATAATCTTCAAATTGCCCTGCCGGATGGTGGACATGTGCCGATCACGGCAGTTGCCAGATTAGAAAAGGTAGAAGGTGTGGTTTCCATAGGCAGAGAACAGGGTCAGCGATTTGTGGTTATCCGCAGCAATGTACAGGACCGCGATTTAGTGGGGTTTGTCGATGAAGCCCGCAAGGCGGTTGCCGAAAAAGTTGAATTGCCGACCGGATACACCGTTGAGTTCGGCGGTCAGTTCGAAAATCAGCAACGCGCTGCGGCGACACTGTCGCTGGTTGTTCCTATCTCATTAGGCTTGATTTTTTTGCTGTTGTTTTCAACTTTTGGTTCTGTGCGCCAGGCGGTACTGGTGTTGTCAAACATACCGCTGGCGATGATAGGCGGCGTTTTTGCCTTATGGGCATCCGGTGAATACTTATCCGTGCCTGCATCGGTTGGATTTATTGCATTGCTAGGTATTGCGGTGCTCAACGGCGTGGTCATGGTGAGTTATTTTAACCAGCTTATAGCAACGGGTATGGAGTTGGCAAAAGTTGTGACGATTGGTTCTGCCCGGCGTTTAAGACCCGTCATGATGACGGCTAGTATCGCCGCCTTCGGCCTGATCCCGTTGTTGTTTGCAACCGGCCCCGGATCTGAAATTCAACGGCCATTAGCCATTGTGGTGATCGGAGGTCTGGTTTCATCAACTTTTTTAACCCTATTTTTATTGCCAATTTTGTTTAAGTTGTTTGGTGTGGCTACAGAGGATAAGCAATGAACAGCAGCAAAGAATATTTGGTCACACTGAATGTGCCGACCGATCTTGAAGAAGTGGTGGTTGACTGTCTATTGATGCTGGAATCCGAGCACGGGTTCAGCAGTTTTCCTGTCAACGCGCATGATCATAAAAATATAGGGCTGTCATTAGCCGAACAGGTCAGCGGTCGGCAGAAAAAAATCCGCTTTCAGATGTATGTGCCGGAAGAGAGGTTAGACGCATTATTGGAGCAGTTAAGAAAAGAGTTTTCCGGTTCGGGGATTCATTACTGGGTTTTACCAGTGATTGAAAACGGGATTATTTAAGGGAGTTTTTCATTACGAAGACGCGAAGAAATAGCCAGGGTAAGCCTTCGTGTCCTCGTGGTGTTATTTATCGTTCTTTACGAAAGCAGAGAGGTTAATAAAACCCGAAGATTATATTGCTGTCTTTGTTTGGTTAACCTATTGGCAATGATGATGCTTTTTAATTCGGTTAGTGCCTGGTCAAAGACATCATTGACCACCAGGTAATCAAACTCGTCGTGATGGCTGATTTCTGTTACTGCGTCGCGCATACGGCGGGCAATGACTTGTTCGTCGTCCTGGCCGCGATTTCTGAGACGTTGCAGCAGGATCTCTGTCGATGGGGGCAAAATAAAAATCGAGAGACTGTCAGGGAGAAGTTTTTTAATTTGTTGCGCGCCCTGCCAGTCGATCTCGAGAATCACGTCAAAGCCTTTTTTCAGGTTCTCTTCCACGGTCTGTTGCGCAGTGCCGTAAAAATTATCAAAAACCCGGGCATGTTCAAGGAATGCCTGTTTTTCCAGCATGGCTTGAAAGTCTGCAACAGAGACAAAGTAATAATCCTGTCCATGCATCTCGCCCGGACGCATCTGCCGGGTTGTATGGGAGATTGATACGGTCAGGTTATCCAGATCAGCAACCAGCTGTTTAACCAGACTGGTTTTGCCGGCTCCTGAAGGTGCTGCAATAATATAAAGTGTGCCGTTATTCATAGATTCATCTGTATAGAGTGAATGAGTTGGAGACTTGATGGCACCACGGGTTATTCAATATTTTGTATCTGCTCGCGCATTTGCTCAATCAGCACTTTAAGCTCGATGGCTATTTGCGTCATTTCCTTGTCGGCTGATTTAGATCCTAAGGTGTTGGCCTCTCGGTTCAGCTCCTGCATTAAAAAGTCCAACCGTCTGCCGACCGGCTCCTTTTGATTGAGTACCCGCAAGACTTCAGTAATATGAGTTTCCAGGCGGTCGAGTTCTTCTGTGATGTCCAGTTTTTGAGCCAGAAGCACCAGTTCCTGCTCCAGACGGTCAAAATCCGGTTGAGCGACCAGTTCGGTAATCCGGTCCTTTAGTTTATCGCGGATCTGCAGTAGGACTTCTGGCATACGTTTACCTGCCGAAGCAACAAAACCTTGCATTTTTACGCAGCGCTCTTCAACCAGAGCCTTAAGCTGAGCGCCTTCCCTT
>JBAZTN010000243.1:0-4172 GCA_041661895.1 Methylobacter sp.
GGGTGACTCACATCATCCCAATGACTCGACGCGATTTCGGAAAGCCTGCATTTTCACTCCGCACAAAACGCTGCGTAAAAACACATGCACTATCGCTTCTGGGGACTACTCGACTCCTGTCTCGCAGAGTGAGGGTCAAGGTGGACTATGTGCCCGTGATCATCAAAATAGACAGTAATCAGGGATGCATTGCGGCACTGTTCCAGCTCATCTGTTTCCACTTGATAAAACGCGCATAAATCTGCATCACCAACAATCTTATGAGATGCTGGGAGTGTCGTTCTGATCCGCAATGCGCGGAAACAAACCCAGCACAACCAGAGCATGGCCAGAGCCAGTAAAGTCACGAAATAAATTTCCAGTAGTTCCAGCAGGCTTTTATAACCGCCGAACCAGCGCATTTCATCGGTCATTTTTTTATCACCCAGCAACCAACTGCTTAAAGTAACCAATGGAATCAACAAATAGATCCACATCAACCAGCAGACACCCCAAACAAATACGCCGCTGATGCGTTTTTTCAGGCTTTGTAACTGTGGCGAATTAATAATGTATTCTTTCATTTGTTGCGCAACCCTCTATCAACAGTAACCCAGATGGCACGTTGTCCGCGTTTTTTCTTTATCGCTAGCATCGAGCCTACGATAGTCGTACCGACATTAATAAGCCAGTACACAATGGGATACCATACCATCCAGTAATAAAACCGTGCGACACCACCGGTACGCGATTCATAATGCGAATCAATAGCCAGACTGACGCCGAATTGTATGAGACAGGTCAAGCTTAGCAGCATGCTCGTCCAACTGGGGCTGAGGTCATGTAACGATTGGTTGGTTGATTCCGTAAATAATTCCACGGGGGCGTAAAGTAAGTGAAGCAGTATTAAAAACGCCCAAACGATACTGATCAAGCATTCGCCATACAAAAGCCACATGTAACGGGATGACCAACGGAACAAGTCTCGAAAATAACGCAATAATACTTCGGTTCCGCCTTGCGCCCATCGCACTCTCTGTTTCCATAAGCCTTGCAATGTTTCAGGCATCAGAACCCAGCACAAGGCATTGGGTTCGAAATAAATCGACCAGCTCGAGAGCTGCAATTTCCAACTGATGTCAATGTCTTCAGTGACCATATCGTTGCTCCAATAACCGACATCGTGCAATGCGGACTTCCGGAATGCGGCGATAACGCCGGAGACAGTAAACACCCGCCCATAAGACCGCTGCGCCCGCTTGATCATGCCGACAATGGCGGAAAACTCTCCAACCTGTATGCGCCCCAACAGGGTGGAACGATTACGGATACGGGGGTTGCCGGTGACTGCACCGACATTTGGATCATTAACAAAATGCCGCACCATCCAGGCTATGGCTTCGGGAGCCAACAGCGCATCCCCATCTATGCAGACCAGAATTTCGCTATTGGCTAACAGCGCAGCGGTACGCAAGCCCATTGCCTTGCCTTGATTAGTGTGTAAATTAACGACCCGAAGCTGGCTGTATTGTTCTGCTAAATCATGCAGCACAGCAAGAGTATTGTCTTTACTTCCGTCATTAACGGCAATAATTTCGAAATTTGGATATTTCTGCCTTTTCAGAATTTCCACCGTTTCACGAATATTTTCTGCTTCGTTATAACAGGGAATCAAAATGGAAACCGGCGGGTAATCCGTTAACTCCGGCAGGTGTTCGGCATTTTCCTGCTGACGCCATTCATAACGCAAATAAAAAATAATCGCACCAAACATCCATATATAGGCCATAAACAACGGATAGTAATAAATAAATCCTTCGATGAAGCCATCCAGCGTTCCCCAAACATGCATAAAATGCAACCACTGTGTTTGCAACAGTGCATTCGCGTTCTGAAATGAAATAGTCATAGTTTTGTAAAATAGGCGGCGACAATAATGCTGTATCCGCAAGGACACAAAGGCAAAGTGGTATCGCCCACCCTGCACAGGCCAATTAAAATAGGATTCATTTTGCCAATAAGTTTTATGGTAAGGCGGGGAGCGAAAAATATTGCTGCAAATCAGTCAGGCGCGGCTGATCCTGAAACACATTATCCGGATAATAACCGATATGATGAGCGCCCAGTTTTTTCAATAACTCCAGTTGCTCAATGAAAACCGGCATGGGAATTTTTTCATGCGTCTTCCAGTTAACCGATTGCAGTTCAAACACCGTTTTCTTAAGGCCCTGGGGTTGTTTAGCTGCGGTGGTTACCAATTCTGTCAGCCACTGCGATGGGTTTTCGGCTTCTTCCATAAACGGCATTGCTTCAATAGCGACGTAATCATAATGCGTTAAAAACGAAGTAAAGGACTGTGCGTACCACTCCTCACTGTAGGGCTTTAACAATGGCAAAGCATAAAAATTACGCGCCGTTTTTATACCCGGCCGGTAATTACGCACCCGATCTGTCAACTCATCAGTAAATTGATTAATCAATCCGGTTTTATGTTGTGCCCACATTAAACGCATTCCAGAGGTCGCATGCAGCAGCTCAAACTGCTCAGGCAATCCCCACACTTCGTGTCCATAAGCCAGCGCTAAAGGTGAAACATCCTCGTAATCGGATAAAATGCCATCGTCATGGAACAAGATACCATCAAAATTACAGTATTTGGCCAAGTCCTCGTAGATTTCAGCTACAAACTGCCGCACTTCGGGAAGGAAAGGGGAAAGCCGGGTGTAAATATGACTGGATTTTTGCGCCTTGCCGTCACGCCATTCCTGGACATACCAGGATTCCGGCATGTTGCCCTGATACGCCATAATCGGCATCCACGCATAAACCTTCACTCTGGCTACCGTTTTTAATTGCCAGGCAACACGATTAAACAAATCCTGTTTCACAGGCAAATGCCGATTGGGAAAATATAAGGCGTCCGCATTACCGTCCCCATCAGGATCGGCATAGGCTTGGAGAAATACCGTATTGATGTGCATGTCCTTGATACGCTGAATCGCAATATCCAGATTACGCTCGGTCTGTTTGGGGTCTTTATCGTAAAGATAATCCATATCCAAATGAGCTACCCTCAAAGACCTGTCAGAACGCAAGCCCGTAACAATTTCGGCAAACTGCCGGACATCCGGATTATCAACCATGATCAAACGCCGTAGCGCGCCCATCTCGGCCACCGTGTTAAATCCGTCCATCAGCCCCATGGTCATTCGCATTCCAGCTTCACGCGACTCTTCCAGTGCGATTTCGTTATATTCGCCATAAGGCCAAACCATAACCCTGGGCCGAACTCCGGCATGTTGAAAAATGAATTCGGCACTTTTCAGCATGGAGACATGAATGCGTTCACGATAATCCCCATCGGTTTCATAACTTGCTGTCGCCTTGTCATATAAACGGGTTACTGCGGCTGCCTGATTATTATCTTGCGGATTAGCGACTATGCCTTTATGCAAGTCGTAACTGTGTGAGGCGATTTCTACCAGACCGGATTGAACCATCTCTCTCACCTGCTCCCAAGTGAGCAGTGGCTTTCCCGGTTCGTGAGTAGTGACGTTGCCATCCATCCAGGCGCCCACCAAAGCAACCGTGGCTGGATAATGATATTTTTTTAATAACGGAAAAACCTGAGTATAAAAACTCTGATAGCCGTCATCAAAGGTCAATAGTACGGCTTTATTGGGTAACGAATCCTTACCTGCCGCAGCATTAAGAACGGCTTGCACACTGACGATCTTGTAACCGTTTTTCTTCAGCCAACGCAGATGTTCTTCAAAGTGGTCAACACTGACATCCATTGAGTTGAAGGGAGGTTTGGCACCTTCCGTCCCCACTATATCGTGATAGTTGAGAACTACGAGGTGATGTTCTCCGGCATAACCCATGCCAGAAAAACCGACCAGAAAACTTAACAAGAATAGCTTTTTTACGTAATTAACAGCGACAACAATAGTAGAAGTGGTCATAACAGGCGGGTTGTAAAAAGAAAAACTCAACAGCAGTTGACAATTTTAACCGAAAAACGTCCCAGCCTTTGAGAAATCAATCATTATTACCGCACGATAAATGAGGGTGTCCTGAATTTTGTGTAAACGGAGTTTGTTAATGGTTCGGCATTCGGTCGTCGAATTGAATACTAAACCGATTCAAAGCGGCTTTCCAGTCATGTAAAGGCATGGTCCATTTTTTACTGA
>JBAZTN010000244.1:0-4129 GCA_041661895.1 Methylobacter sp.
ACATCGGCAATAATCATGTCCAGTTGGTCTTCATTGCGAAAAAAATAATCAAAGTAGTCGCCACCGATCTGATCGGCAGGCAAACAAAATCCGGCGACTTCAAAATGTTCCGATTTAATCGGCGCTGATGGTGAAAGGGACGCTTGGATTCGTTGGGCAATCTTGATTTCGCTCTGGGCAATCGCTAAATTGATTTGTGCCTGACGAACTTTCGCTTCGGTAGCTTTTCGTGTTGTGATGTCGTGTATGAAGCCGCTGAATATGTAGGTATTGCCCAGTTTTAATGGTGAGATGCTAAGTTCAACGGGAAATTCCGAGCCATCCCGTCGTATGGCGACCTGCTCGGTCACTTTATTTAACAGGGGGGCAATGCCGGTTTGCAGGAAATGTTGTAATCCTTGGCGGTGAGCTTTGCGAAACCGTGGCGGGATGATTAAGTTTTGAAGGCGCTGGTCTATGGCCTCATTACGTGACCAGCCGAACATTTTTTCAGCTTGATGATTCCAATCGATAATGATGCCGTATGAATCCATAATCACGATGGCGCTTAAGGAGCTTTCAATAATAAGGCGTGTGCGTTTTTCATTTTCTATGAGCGCATCCTGAAAATGCTTTCTGGCAGTAATGTCTCGATCGACACCTCGCCATTTAAGCAATTTCCCTTTAGCGTCGATTATGGGCAATCCGGACGATTCGGTAAGAACCTGATGTCCGTCTTTATGTCGATAGTGATTAATCAACGCATAAAAAGGTTGATGGCTTGTCGCGTAAGGTTGCTGGTCCGCTTTATCCTGAGGAGTTAAAAACTCAGTGTAGTGTTTGCCGATAACTTCATCCGGGCTGAATCCCAGTATCTGGTTAACGGCAATGCTGCTATAGGTGTAATAACCGCCGGGATCTTGTTCCCATAACCATTCGCCTGTCATTTCCGCCATTTGTCGAAAACGTTCTTCACTTTCAGCCAGTGCCGCAGCACTGCTGGCGAGTCCATTGTTAATGGATACTGTAGTATTTCCAGAGCCATCTGGAGAATCTGTAATTATGCGCGGTACTGAACCTGACCCAGCCATCGTTAAGCCCCCACTTTTCATTATGATTTGCTTTGATGATAGGAAACTCAATATCACTTAGCAATTAATATTTAGTGACACATCCATAATGTGAAGTTTATTTGACCGGTTAAAATCTTTACTTTAAGTCTATAAATCGATCAAGAAACGCATATCTAACTTTAGGGTCGATACTTCGAATTAGAATAGCTAGACGGCATTACCCAACCAGTATAAAAAGCCAATTAAAAAAAATTTTCTGAAACTTGAGTAATGATTTGTATTGATTTGCAATTACAGTTATCTTAATAAGAGGTTTTATAATTAAAATAATAAGGAGAACTCGGATGTCTAAAGGTCAAAATTTACAGGATAATTTCCTAAATGCTCTTAGAAAAGAGCATACACCGGTTTCTATTTTCCTTGTTAATGGAATAAAGTTACAGGGCAAAGTGGATTCGTTTGATCAATATGTGATTATGCTCAAAAATACAATGAGTCAGATGGTTTATAAGCACGCGATATCTACTATCGTACCGAGTAAAGCTGTAAAACTAGCGCATGAAAACGAACCCCGTGAAGAGTGATTTTATTACGGATCATTGAGTGGGTACCCCTTGGTGCTAACAGATCAGCAGGCCAGCAGGGATGCCGGTAATGAATTTCATCAAAACACAAAAAGTAAAATCATATTTATATTCATGTTAGTGGAGTATGTAATTGTTTGATCGTCCTGATTCTGGTGAGCGGGCAGTTCTTGTTCACCTGTCACTACGTTCCGGACAGGAAGATCTTTTAGAATTAAAAGAGCTGGCAAAATCAGCCGGAACTGATCCTATTTATGTAGTAACTGGTAGTCGGAAAAGCCCAGATCCAAAATATTTTGTCGGTAAAGGTAAGCTTGAAGAGCTTAAGGGTGTTATTGAAACCTATTCTGCTGATATTGTTTTATTTAATCATCCGCTTTCACCTAGTCAGGAAAGAAATCTTGAGGGCGCTTTGGGCGTACGAGTTGTTGATAGAAATGGTTTGATCCTTGATATTTTTGCTCAACGCGCACAAACATTTGAAGGTAAGCTACAGGTTGAATTAGCTCAATTACAGCATTTATCGACGCGGTTGGTTCGTGGCTGGACGCATTTGGAGCGCCAAAAGGGCGGTATTGGTCTTCGTGGACCGGGTGAAACCCAGCTGGAAACCGATAGGCGACTTCTGGGTTTGCGCATTAAGCAGATTCAGCGGCGTTTGGAAAAGGTTGATAAGCAAAGGCATCAGGGGCGTAGCAAAAGAAAAAAAGCCGAAATTCCATCTGTTTCTTTGGTGGGATACACTAATGCAGGTAAATCAACATTATTTAATAAGCTGACAGGTGCCGATATTTATGTGGCGGATCAGTTATTTGCCACATTAGATCCGACATTACGTAATTGTCAGCTACCGAATAGTACTGAGATTGTTCTGGCGGATACTGTTGGCTTTATACGCCATTTGCCGCATGAATTGGTGGCTGCATTTAAATCTACTTTGCAGGAAGCCAGTGAAGCGGATTTATTGATACATGTGATTGATGCAAATGCCGAAGACAGGGATGAGACTATTGATCAGGTTAATCAGGTTCTGGAAGACATAGAGGCTGATGAAATCAGGCAGCTCGAGATTTTCAATAAAATAGACCTATTGGATGAAATCAATCCAAAGATTGATCGGGATGATACTGGAAATCCGATTCGGGTATGGTTGTCCGCCGAAACCGGAGCAGGAATTGATCTGCTTTATCAGGCACTAGCAGAAATATTTTCAAACACTAAAGTTAAAAGAAGATGTTATTTGCAACCTGATCAAGGTGATATAAGAGCGAAATTATCTGCATGTGCCAAAATAATTGATGAACAAATTGATGATTTTGGCGCTTGTGAATTAGTCATTGAAATTGATGCAAAGCATTTGGGTTTGTTGAGAGCTGTTGAAACTGAGGAAATACCTTAGTCTAGGTTTGCGTTGTGTCTTTTTTTAGGATAATTTCCAGTTAAACGCTCAGAATTTGTTTATTTGCGATAGAATGTTGCGAGTGCAGGGGATGGCTAGGGAAAGATGGCGCATATTGAAAAGTCGAAAATATCCTGCGAGATAAAATCATTAAAGTTTAAGTAATCCCAATATGGAGCAAAGTTATGTCCTGGAATGAACCTGGCGACGATAAAAAAGACCCTTGGAGTGGTCGCGGTGGTGATCAGAAAGGTCCCCCTGATCTAGATGAAGCAATACGGTCATTGCAAGAAAAGTTGGGCGGATTTTTTGGCGGCGGAAAAAAGGGCGGGGATGAAGATTCTTCCGGCAACCCTCCTTCAATGAAAACTCTCGGCTTTGTTGCAGCAGGCGCTTTAGTTATATGGGGCTTAAGCGGCTTTTATATAGTTGATGAAGGTACTCATGGTGTTGAAACCCGGTTTGGCAAGTATATCGGGACAACTCAGTCAGGTTTGAACTGGCATTTTCCAGCCCCCTTTGAGGCAGTTCAGATCGTTCATGTTAAGCAGCAAAGGTATATCGAAGTAGGTTACCGTAGCGGTGGTAGTGAGCAGGTTGTTGGTTCGGTGCCCAAAGAGGCGCTGATGTTGACCAAAGATGAAAATATTGTCGATATCCGTCTGGCTGTTCAGTATCAAGTTAAGGATGCCAAGGCATTTATTTTTAACCTGGTGAATCCTGCGGCTACCTTAAAACAGGTAACTGAAAGTGCGCAACGCGGTGTAATTGGCAGCAGCACAATGGACTTTGTGTTAACTGAAGGCCGTAGTGAAGTTGTGACCCAGATTAAAAAGGAAATACAGGATGTTATGGATGGCTATAATTCAGGTATTCAGATTACCAGTGTAAATCTTCAGGATGCGCAACCACCTGAGCAGGTACAAAACTCATTTGAAGATGCCATTAAAGCGCGTGAAGATGAACAGCGATTAATCAATGAGGCGGAAGCATATTCTAATGATGTTGTGCCGAAAGCGCGTGGCGCAGCAGCAAGAAAGATACAGGAAGCTGAAGGTTACAAAGAGCAAGTCATTGCTCAGGCAGAAGGCGAA
>JBAZTN010000245.1:0-4116 GCA_041661895.1 Methylobacter sp.
AATAATTCCTCTAATAAAACGCAGATAACGCGGCATTAACTGCTCGGCATCATCGGTAATAAACACTTTGCGTATGTACAGTTTTACGCCGTGTTTGGTGTCTCTGTCCCACAGGTCAAACGGCGCATGTGACGGCACGTAAAGAAGCAAGGTATATTCATTGGAGCCTTCGACTTTACTATGCACATGAGTTAACGGGTCCTGGTAGTCGTGTCCTACATGCTTGTAAAATTCGTTGTAAGCCTCATCGGAAATATCCTGACGGGCTTTGGTCCATAATGCAGAAGCCGAGTTAACGGTCTCTTCGACGATTTCTGCCGGCTTTTCTTCCTCGCCTTCTTCAGCCATGGACGGCATGACTTCTTTGTCCATCACAATAGGCAGGGAAATATGATCGGAGAATTTTCTGACGATAGAGCGGATACGGTAACCGTCCAGGAACTCGCTTTCGGCTTCTTTCAGGTGCAATACGATCTCTGTTCCGCGCTTGGCTTTTTCTACAGATTCCAGTGTATAATCGCCTTCGCCTGCAGATTCCCAGCGCACACCTTCGCTCTTAGCAGCACCCGCTTTGCGGGTGGTTAAAGTCACTTTGTCGGCAACAATAAACGCTGAATAAAAACCCACGCCGAACTGGCCGATCAATTCGCTGTCTTTGGCCTGATCACCAGTTAATGCCTGAAAAAACTGCTTGGTGCCTGATTTTGCAATGGTGCCGATATGCTCCTGAACTTCCGCACGGGTCATGCCGATACCATTGTCGATAATGGTAATGGTCTTCTTGTCTTTGTCGTATTCCAGGCGAATTTTCAGCTCGCTATCGCCTTCATACAAACTGTCATTGGACAGCGCTTCAAAGCGCAGTTTGTCCGCCGCATCCGATGCATTAGAAATCAGTTCCCGTAAGAATATTTCCTTGTTACTGTATAACGAATGGATCATTAAATGCAGAAGATGTTTAACTTCTGTTTCAAAACCTAGGGTTTCTTTTTTTGCTTCAACAGTCATTTTTACTATTCCTGATTATAAAATTGTTACCAACCTCGATGTGGAGACACATTGATTTTTTTTCAACCCCCACACACCAGACAACACAAAATGTAAGGTTATAAATAGCCTTTATAAAGCTAAATCCCAATGCAAAAAAATCCTGCTTCCTGCAAATAGATGATGGGAAGGGTGATCCGGAAAATTTTCTGTCTTTCAATCCCCAAAAATGTACACGGATTGATATGGCTAGGGGCAGCTCCGCCTTGGGGTTGTTTTTTGCCGCAACCATTGCAAAATTTCATATCAATGGCGACGAACGTGGCTCGATTAAAGCCGAGAATAACAGTGGTTGAGTGGGCTAGATTCAGTCTATAGTTGACATAACCTTCGTTGAAGCTTGTACCCCTCGCCTACGTCCTGTAGGCGAAGCAAACAACAAGCAAACCGCCAGTAAGGTCTCCCAAGGATCGCCTTGCTGCTGCCCTTTAATCTGCCGATCCGCCTTTGCACTCAATACCAGTATTCTATTTAGATCACTATCATTAAGTCGGCCAAGAGCGTCACTAACCAACTGCTTACGTTTATCCCAGATTTGATTGTTTTTGAAGACCAGCTCTCTGTTTTGTCCTTGGGATAATGCCAGCTTAATTTTACTTAATACCCGCGCTTCCCGGGTCAAAGCCCATAACACAACCGGAGCTGCAATCCCTTCTGCCTGTAAACCGAACAATATTCTGAAGATCCTGTTTACACTAGCTGCCAGCACACCATCCATCAACTTAAACACATCAAATCTGGAACTATCGGCTACCACATCAAAAATCTGCTGATTACTCAAGTGTCCAGCTCCGTATAACACATAGAGTTTTTCTATTTCCTGAGCGGCAGCCAGCAGGTTGCCTTCAATTCTGGCAGCCAGTATCCGCAAACCTTCCGTTTCAGCCTGCAATCCCCGGAATTGCATTCTCTGCTGCAACCAACGAATGAGATCCTGCCCTTCTAACGGCCAGACCTGAATGACACAACCTGCCTTATCCAGGGCCTGAAACCAGCGTGTTTTTAATGAGGCACTTGCCAGCTTTCCTGCTGTTATGAGTAACAGCGTATCTTCAGCTCGCCGCGCCTGCTCCCGGCTGGCTTGCGGCATACACACCATCCCTGGCGATAACCGCTCACAATACGTGGTTAAGGCTTTTGAACCTTCCGTTCCCGGTGTGCCAGAGGGTAATCTCAAATCGATAATTTTTTTATCTGCAAAAATAGACAAAGAATCCGCAGACACCGCTAATTCATTCCATTCAAAGCCTGTATCTGCAGAAAAAACCTCTCTTGTTTCAAAACCTGCCTGTCTTGCCGCTTTTCTGACCGCATCGGCCATCTCGCCTAGCTGCAACGGCTCATCACCACTGATAAAATAAACAGGCGCCAAACCTTTTTGTAGAGCCGCATTTAATTGATCAGGCCTGATGCGCATGTTATTTCGCGTTCGCCTCTAAAGCGACCCTGGCTCGATTAGCTATAGTACGCACGGCCTGTTGATACATCTCATTACGAATCCCATTTTCTTCGTTCTCTTTGGCCATAACATCTACTTGATCATTGTAATATTCACGCCTGATTTCTATGGGCTGCCGCTCCATCAACATGACGTTACCGGCATTAGTCAGCTCATATTCCAGGCGATAATACAGTTCAAACTCGTTAGTCTTGCCTCTGGAGCTCAAAGACAACGAACGTCGGTTAGACTCTTCGCCCAATATTCTGACCACGATACCCGCACCCTGACGAGAACTGACAAGCTGGCCGGAAGATGATGACATTAGCTGCTTAAATTGATCGCGCAACTGTTCGGAACCGCCCTCCAGATAAATACTTTTCATAGCTACAGGCAATTCAAAAGCCCCTCGCAGATGATATCCGCAAGCACTCAATAACAACGCAACCACAACGATAACCGCTTTTCTTGTCACCCCTCGCCCCCTTAAACTACGATATTAATCAGCTTGTTAGGCACCACAATCACCTTTCTGACCGGCTTGTCTTCAATAAATCGCTTAACATGTTCATCAGCCAACGCCATTGCCTCTACTTCATCTTTAGATGCAGTGATCGAAACCGAAATTTTACTACGCAACTTACCGTTAACCTGTATTACCAGCTCCACTGTATCCTGCTCCAAAGCAGTCACATCAACCTGTGGCCATGACTCGCTGACCACTGCTCCCTGATGCCCTAAGTCCAGCCAAAACTGATGGCAGATATGCGGAACAATCGGCGATAACATCAGTACTATGGCTTCCAGCGCTTCCTGCCGAACGGCCTTGCCATTCTCGGAATCGTCGGTAAATTTTGACAGTGTGTTGACCAACTCCATATTAGCGGCAATAACCGTATTAAAGGTATAGCGTCTGCCAAAATCATCGGTTACTTTCTGGATGGTTTGGTGCAACTGGCGACGCACCACCTGCTGCTCTTCAGTCAATGTTTGTTTGTTAATTTCCTGCGTAGAGCCGCCCGCTTCACTATGCTGATAAGCCTGCTTCCAGAGTCTTTTAAGAAACCTGAACGCACCATCCACGCCACTGTCAGACCATTCCAGCGATTGCTCGGGGGGGGCGGCAAACATGACGAACAAACGAACGGTATCGGCACCATATTCATCAATCAAGGCTTGAGGATCGACAGTGTTACCTTTGGATTTGGACATTTTGCTGCCGTCTTTAAGCACCATGCCCTGAGTCAACAGCTTCTTAAACGGCTCATCACAAACCAGCAAGCCTTCATCACGCAGCAGTTTTGTATAAAAACGTGCATACAACAAATGCAAAATTGCATGTTCAATACCGCCGATATATTGATCCACCGGCAACCAGTATTTGGCGCTTTCATCCAGCATACTGTCAGCCTTGCTGCTAGCAAAGCGGGCAAAATACCAGGAGGATTCCATGAAGGTATCAAAGGTATCGGTTTCCCGACGGGCATCTTTACCGCATGAAGGACAGGCGACATAGGAAAAAGTCGGATGACCGACCAGGGGGGATTGCGATCCATCAAGCACCACGTCTTTAGGCAACTCCACCGGCAGATCTTTTTCAGGAACGGGAACAGTTCCACAGTCATCACAAT
>JBAZTN010000246.1:0-4116 GCA_041661895.1 Methylobacter sp.
GCCGCGCTCTGAATACATAGGTTAAACAGGTTAAGACAATCAAGCTGATGACAATGGTATCGAAATACTGGAGTAAATCTTTGACGCTAAGATAAAGAATAAGTCCGGTAATGACGAGAACCGCAGGCAATATAATTTGTAGTGACCAAGCTATTTTGTTTTCGCCAAATGTTGATTTTAGCCTGGGGCGTAGCAGTAAGGCTGCAACTATCATGATCGGGTATTCATAAACGGCATTGAAGACAAAGGGTGCAACAAAGGTGTTGAACATACCACCTAACATCCCCGCAAATGACATAATCAAATAAAAGGTTGTTAAATGCTGGGTATGCGGCCTCATTTTAGCCAGCTCGCCGTGACAAACCATCACTGCAAAGAAAAATGCCAGCAAATGCAGAATCAAATAAGCCCAATAAGGTAAGTCCGCCGGATTAATGAAAGCGTAGGCGATAAACGGCAACAGGAAAATCGGTTGCAGCGTTACCATTATGGGATGCGTTAGATCATTCCATTTTGAAAAAACGATAACAAAGGATAGTAAATATAGTGTTAAAGGTATAATCCATAGTAACGGCACGGATGCAATATCGGTGCTGATGAAGTTGGTCAGACCTAAAAGCAGGCTAGATGGCACAAAGGCCAGCGCCAGCCAGTGTAGTTTAGTGGAAAGACTGAGATTATTATCGGCTGTTGTTTTTGTATCCTCGCCGTCGTCAATAGCACTTTCCTGTTGCGACTGGGCTTTTTGTTGGCTTTTCCATAGAACAAAAGCGCAGCCTGCAATCAGCAGGCAAAGTATCAGATAGCCTACACTCCAGTAATTCTTCTGGTTAGCCAGTCCGATATTGGGTTCAAGCAGAAAAGGATAACTCAGCAAGGCAATCAGGCTGCCGGTGTTGCTGGCCGCATAGAGATAATAGGGATCATGGCTGGTATGGTGGCCGACATTGGCGAACCATTTTTGAATCAGCGGCGCGGTTGTGGAAACCACAAAAAAAGGCAGACCAATGGCCAGAAATAACGTCCAGAACAGCCAAAATGTCGGATTGCTGTCGGTAGGGGGGACGGTATTTTCAGGCAAGGCTAAGGGCAGCGCCAAAAAACTGATTAGAATAACGGCAGTATGTATTTGAATTTGACGATGTTGGTTGAGTCTTGTGGAAAGATAGTGAGCGTAAAGATAACCAAGAAACAAAATGCTTTGGTAAAACACCATACAGGTATTCCATACTGCGGGGGATCCTCCCAGTAAAGGCAACAAAATTTTCCCGAATAGAGGTTGCAGCACAAACATAAGTGATGCACTGGTAAACAAGGTTGCGGCAAATAAGAATATGAGGGATAAATTATGGTCGGTTTTTGCTTCTGAATGATGGCTCATTATTTTTATAGGTAGCCCTTTGGGCTTTTTGTTTTTAATGGCCTAATGATAATGCATTTACTGCTGTATGGGGCAGTTGAAAATAATACAGACATAAAAAAGGCGGTATGACCGCCTTTTTAAAATCAGAATCCACTGCTTTTTAGTTAACGCCTGTGTCTGTGTTGCTGTTGCCCTCCATTAATTCCCTGGATTTCTAACCGATATTATATATATTCCTATCGACCGGATTTTGTTGATTATAACGTGGTTCCTGACCTCTGCTGTCATCTGTATCACGAGAATTATCATGGTCTTTGGATTAGTTAATATCTTGTCTTTTGTCGGCTCTATCCCCGGTGCGAAGATTATCTTCTGTTTTTTGACTGCTTATTGCTGTTCAACAAGCGGGCATCAGGGCCAGAGCTAAAACGGTTACGGGAAGCGAAACTATTTTATGGTTATCATATTGTTACCCGAGTTGTTATAACGATCCAAAATAAGCAGCTAATTCCTTGAAATCCGTTTCGGACAGATTGGCGGTGATGGCTTGCATCGGCCCGCTTTTGCGTGAGCCATCCTTGAAGTTTTTTAATTGTTGTTCAAGGTATCCTGGATGCTGACCGGCAAGCCGTGGGAACTGGCCTTTACCCTCAGCCGATTGACCGTGGCATCCTAAACATATGCTTGCTTTGGATTCGCCAGCTTTTGCCAGTGTTGGGTCGCCGCCTGCCTTGGCAGGTTTCTGACTGGAAAAATAAGCGGCAAGGTTATCTATATCTTCATCGCTCAGGTTGCTCGCCATGGATTGCATCATCGCGTTGCTGCGGCCTCCGGTTTTGAATGCCTTGAGCTGATTGGTAAAGTAAACTCGTTCTTGAGCGGCCAGATTCGGCCATTGAGCATTGCCGCTGCTACCCTTTTGACCATGACAGCCAACACAGGAGCCTGCTTTTTGCTCTCCGGCGGCTATATCAGCTGCTGAAACGGGCATTGTCAGAAAACAAGCCAGGAAGAAAGATAAGATAAGGGGTTGTTGTCGTGAGTTCATGGTTCACCTCATAAGATAGGGTTAAGCTGCCTGGCAGGCTATCGAAAGAGTCGGCCTTTTTAGATAGATATTCACTATACAACTAAAAAGTTAAAGTGATAATAAAAAACTTAAAGAGTTAAGCATGGATATTCAAAATAACAATATAAACTCTTTTCCGGTGCCTGCTATTGGTGTCGGCGGCATCGTGTTTAATGATAAAAGGCAAGTGCTGATGATTTTGCGCAATCAGCCTCCCGCTATGGGATTGTGGTCTGTACCGGGTGGAAAATTGGAAGCAGGTGACTCTTTGTCAGGTGCTTGTAAGCGGGAGATTAAAGAGGAAACGGGAATGGATGTTGAGGTGAAAAATATTGTTGCAGTAGTCGAAAGACGGATTGAGCGCTTTCATTACGTAGTCATTGATTTTTTAGCTCATCTGCTTGGAGATGAAAATACAATGCCGATAGCGCAGAGCGATGTTGCCGAGGCAAAGTGGATTAGTTTAGACAACATCGAAGAATACGATCTGGTTGATGGTTTGGCTGAAATTATTATGCGAACCTATCGTTTGTATAGAAGTGGTTATTTAGCTGGTTTATACGATGTTGATGCAGCAGGCGCAGACTATATTCTTCCAGTTATGAATTTCACTGAATAGTCTGTAAGGCGTGTTTGGTCTGCATACTTGACCGGTTTAGTGTATAACCAACTAAGTCCAGTTAAAATGCTGAGTAATTTATTATCTATCGGGGGGTTAAACAATCGGAATGTCGGAAAAACATATTTATAAAGTTGTTTTCGTTAATCAGGAACAAATCTATGAGGTTTACGTTAAGAGCGTTTACCAGGGAGATATGTATGGATTTGTAATTATTGAAGATTTTGTTTTTGGTGAGAAAAGCTCAATTGTTGTTGATCCGACCGAAGAGAAGCTTAGGATAGAATTTGAAGGGGTAAGACGCTCTTTTATTCCTGTGCATAAGATCATTCGTATTGATCAGGTACAACAGCGCGGATTGGCGAAAATTATCGTGACATCAAAAGATGCGACAGAGGGGTTTGGTAAGGTATCTACGCTTTATGCGCCGGATAAGAGATAAAGAAGAGTGCTCTGCCCAGTAGACTTGGGCAGGGCTAGAATTGCGGCTATTTTACGATGCGTAAATTTGGTTTCGTTGCAGGCTTCTTTTCTGGCGGCGGTTCATTGCCATCACTATCTTCATGGTCGAAGATCATGCCTTTGCCGTTTTCTTTAGCGTAGATTGCCATTACCGCAGTTATAGGTGTGGCTATATGCATCGGTTTTCCGCTAAACCGGGCATTGAATTCAATTTCCTCGTTACCGAGAGAAAGTCCCTGTATTGCTTCAGGCCTTATGTTTAAGACGATTTTTCCGTCTTCAATAAATTCTTGCGGCAAAATCGCATCGCAATTGTTAGCATCGACCAACAGATGCGGTGTCAGGTTGTTATCAATAATCCATTCATAGATCGAACGAATTAAATAGGGCTTTAGTGGGGTCATTTTGCTATGGTTATTTTATAAAGGCTCGGCCATTTCTTTTTCAGCTTCACTTAGGCTGCGTTTGAATGCTGCTCTATTAAATATACGTTGGGCATAATTGGTGATAGCTTCATTCGGTGTTGACACATCGATGCCAATACTGGGTAGACGCCATAACAAGGGCGCGATAACACAGTCTATCAGCGAAAACTCATCGCTC
>JBAZTN010000247.1:0-4097 GCA_041661895.1 Methylobacter sp.
AGTCCTCTGCTCTACCGACTGAGCTACCTGGGCGGAACTACAAAAGAGCGCCATTAGACTCGATTATGAGCCGCTAGTCAATAAATAATGTTTTTTATTGGGGCGGATTTAAGCGCTTCGAGCTATTTTCATTCCTAAACAGGTTGCCGATAAAACTAAAGACCTTTTTTACGCCTGCCCATATCTTAGGCAGTAACCAGATCATCATCAGGATAAAAAACACCAGCGCTATCAGAAACAGTACCGGATGATTAATACAGGCCCAAACTCCGCCTATAACCGCAACGTCCTCCGCTACTGATGCGGACCAGTTACTAAATGGCTCCGGGGATGTGTTAATCAGCACCCGCGTTCCGGCTTTGGTCGCATGAGATCCGGCCGCCAGACCGCCGCCCATTATTGCTGCAGCCAGTTCAACGACGGGATTCAAGTCGCCAATCGCTCCAGCTGCGAGCATTGCTCCGGCAGGAATACGGATAAAGGTGTGCATGGCATCCCAACCGGTATCTACGCCCGGCATTTTATCGGCAAAAAATTCGATAAAATACATGACGCCAGCCGCACCCATGACCATCGGGTTTGCAACGATTTGTAAATCCGGCGGTAAATCGATATTGCCGGTATTGGCAAGATAACCCAAAGTGAACAGCGTCGCATACAGGTTGATGCCGCTTGCCCACGCCAAGCCCATTGTTAATGCCAGTGTTGTTGATATTTGATCCAGCGCTTCCATAAGAGTGACCTTTTCTGACTATTTGTTCCAGCGTAGCATATTTTTTCTGAACGTCAGTTAAACGCAAAAATCGTCGTATTCAATATACCAATCTGCCGATATGTACATGGGTACATTTTTTCGCACAATTTAAACTCAGACCATGTAAAATTAATCTATGTGTTTGGTAATTTTAGGATTTTAAAGTGTTTAGAGGAACAACCATACTTTCAGTTCGCCGAGGCGACAAAGTAGTGATCGGCGGCGATGGCCAGGTCACTTTAGGCAATACGGTAATGAAAGGCAATGCCCGCAAGGTACGCCGTCTGTATCACGATAAAGTCATAGCCGGTTTTGCCGGTGCAACAGCAGATGCATTCACTTTATTTGAGCATTTTGAAGGCAAGCTGGAAAAGCACCGTGGCCACTTAACCCGCGCCGCCGTGGAAATGGCTAAAGACTGGCGTACAGACCGTGCATTACGCAAGCTTGAAGCTTTGCTGACGATTGCCGATGCAAAAACATCATTGATTATTTCCGGCACCGGAGATGTCATCGAGCCTGAATTTGATTTGATGGCGATAGGTTCGGGTGGTGCTTTTGCCCAGGCTGCCGCACGTGCGTTGCTTGAAAATACTGACCTTAGCGCCCGCGAGATTGTCGAACGATCTTTAAATATAGCCGCTGATATCTGTATTTATACCAACCACAACTTGCGCATAGAAGAACTCGACGCAGAACCCAACGAGTAAACAAATGACTGAGATGACACCTAAAGAAATTGTAAGTGAGCTGGATAAGCACATTATCGGCCAAGCCAATGCCAAGCGCTCTGTTGCTATCGCGCTACGTAACCGCTGGCGCCGCCAACAGGTCGATCCTTCTTTGCGCGAAGAAATTACCCCAAAAAACATTTTAATGATCGGCCCTACCGGTGTCGGCAAGACCGAAATTGCCCGCCGCCTGGCACGCCTGGCAAATGCACCGTTTATTAAAATAGAAGCCACTAAATTTACCGAGGTGGGCTATGTTGGCCGTGATGTTGATTCGATTATTCGTGATTTGGTCGATACCGCAGTTAAGATGACCCGCACTACAGAAATGGGCAAGGTTCAAAGCAAAGCTTTCGACGCCGCCGAAGAAAAGATTCTGGATATTCTGCTGCCCAAAGCGAATGGCGGCATGCTTTCTGATACTGAAGAATCTACCCGCCAGAAAATGCGCAAGAAATTACGCGAGGGCGATCTGGACGATAGAGAGATCGAAATTGATGTACATGTTGCACCTGTGGGCGTTGAAATCATGGCGCCTCCAGGCATGGAAGAAATGACCAGCCAGCTGCAAGGCATGTTTCAGAATCTTGGTTCGGGCAAAACCAAGTCCCGCAAAATGAAAATCAAAAAAGCCTTACAGGTTTTACAGGATGAGGAAGCTGCCAAACTGGTTAATGAAGATGACATCAGGCTGCGCGCAGTAGAATCTGTAGAGCAGAACGGTATTGTGTTTCTGGACGAAATCGACAAAATCTGCAAACGCTCCGAGATGGGCGGTGGCGGAGAAGTTTCCCGCGAAGGCGTGCAGCGGGATCTGTTACCGCTGGTTGAAGGCAGTACCGTCAGCACCAAATACGGCACGATCAAAACCGACCATATTCTGTTTATTGCTTCAGGTGCGTTCCATCTGACCAAACCATCAGATCTGATCCCTGAACTGCAAGGCCGGTTCCCAATACGCGTTGAATTGGATGCCCTTAGTGCCGATGACTTCGTACGCATCCTGACTGAACCTAATGCCTCATTAACCGAACAGTATTCGGCCTTATTGGCGACAGAAGGCGTTGTATTGACGTTTACCAAAGACGGTATTCAGCGGATTGCAGAACTGGCCTGGCAGGTAAATGAAAACACAGAAAACATCGGTGCCAGAAGATTACACACCATTCTGGAACGGTTACTGGAAGATATTTCTTATAATGCTTCAGACCTTGTAGAAAAAAACATCCTTATCGATGCCGCTTATGTTGATAAACATTTAGTTGCGTTTGTCGAGGATGAAGACTTGAGCCGTTATATCTTATAAACCCTATGCGTTTAACTGTAAAACCTAGCAACACCCACCCGACAGAAATCAAACTGCATCAGGTTTCCAACATTCTTGAAATCAGTTTTGACGACGGCAGCGTGTTTAAACTGCCGGCTGAATATCTTCGCGTCTACACGCCATCAGCAGAAACGGTTGGACATGCACCAGGCCAGGAAGTTCTGCAAGTCGGCAAAGAAGATGTCACCATTAAAAAGATCAAGCCGATAGGCAATTATGCAATAGCCCCGGTCTTTAGCGATGGTCACAACAGTGGCATCTACACCTGGGATTTACTGTATAAATTGGGCGCTGAATATCAGACTTTATGGGCTAACTACCTTCATAATCTTGAAGCTGCAGGCCATAAACGCAAAGAACCGCTACACAACTAGGCATGACAATGACAAACGAAAACACCACCCACTTCGGATTTAAACAAGTAGCCAAAGAAGACAAGGTCAATCTGGTTCGCGGCGTATTTGATTCCGTCGCAGGCCAATACGACATCATGAACGACTTGATGTCACTGGGCATTCACCGCATCTGGAAACGCGTTGCCGTACAACTGAGCAATGTGCGCAAAGGCGATCAAGTACTGGATCTGGCTGGCGGCACCGGCGATCTGACCACGCTGTTCGAAAAACGCGTCGGTAAAGAAGGCCAAATAGTTCTGGCCGACATCAATTCCGAAATGCTGCGCACAGGCCGCAATAGGCTGATAGACCGGGGCTTGGTCGGCAATATCCGTTATGCGCAAGTCAATGCCGAATGCCTGCCTTTTGAAGACAATACCTTTGATTGCGTCTGCATCGCCTTCGGCTTGCGTAACGTCACCGATAAAGATGCTGCGTTGCGCTCAATGTACCGGGTTTTGAAGCCTGGCGGCCGTGTTATCGTGCTGGAATTTTCGCATCCGGTCGATAAAATCACCGAAACAGTCTACGATTTTTACTCATTCAAGCTGCTGCCCAAGATTGGCAAGTTTGTTGCGAAAGATGAAGACAGCTACCGTTACCTTGCTGAATCCATCCGCATGCATCCCAAACAGGATGAACTGAAAAAAATGATGGAAAATGCAGGTCTCGAACGCTGCGAATACTTCAATATGACGCAGGGCATCGTCGCAGTTCACCGAGGTTATAAAATCTAGCATGACCATCAAACCATTGCTGATTGGCGCACTGGAAGCCACACTCAATCAATATCTATCTCTGGATCAGGATAGCAGCTTTTTTTTAGCGCCCTTAGCCGGGAAAGTCATTGCCGTTAATATTCAGCCGTTTGATGAAACCATTTACCTGTG
>JBAZTN010000248.1:0-539 GCA_041661895.1 Methylobacter sp.
CTGGTCGTGATTCTTATGCGCCTGCTGAAGATCCAGGTGTATTGTCAGTTACAGAAATCTATAATTACTATAAAAAATTCGGCTACAAAACTGAAGTTATGGGTGCTAGTTTCCGTAATATCGGTGAGATCGTTGAGTTGGCTGGCTGTGATTTATTGACTATTGCGCCATCACTGTTAGCAGAGCTTCAGGCTACTGAAGGTGAATTGCAACGCAAGTTAGATCCTAAAAATGCAGCCGATTTACCAATTGAAAAAATACATATTGATAAGGCAACCTTTGACCGTATGCATGCTGAAAACCGCATGGCATCCGACAAATTAGCGGAAGGCATCGATGGCTTCACTAAAGCACTAGAGTCTCTGGAAGGAATTCTTGAGGCACGTTTGGCTGTTTTAGAAGGCTAGTAAATCTGAAGCCACACTTCGAGGGATATCCCTAGCTGTATGGCCGATGACTTTATCGTTCTGTAACATGTTAAATATGACATGTTACAGAACATCATGTTGGTGTTTTATCTGCATAAACTCCAAATTGAA
>JBAZTN010000248.1:549-3223 GCA_041661895.1 Methylobacter sp.
AAACCATTCCCCCTGAATCTTATCAATTGATTTATTTGATAAGTTCATCATGAGCCATAGTTATCAAGCATCTATGGTGTATTCACTGTTTCCCCGTATTTTTTAACTTAATCATGCTGTTGAGTTTGTTTCTCAACGAGTGCTCGCACGTATTCATTATTTTGAAGTACCTTGATTTTTTATAGTCAATAAAAAAAACCGTAACTAACAGCTACGGGCCTTTGTATTTTTGGGAACTGGAGATGGTACTCGAACCCGCGACCGACTGATTACAGAAGCTTCATGCTCTATAAACAAGCGGTTAAATCAATTTCTTGAGATGCTGGTTGCATTCAAAAACAGCTTGTGTTTTAGGCCTATGATAAAGCCTAAAAAATAATCCAATGAGAATGCTTAAAAAGAACAATATAATACCTAACTAATTATGTGGGTCTGGATATTTTATACGCTGGTTTATCTAAATTGGATAACACTCAAATCCTGCATGATAAACAGTTTGCAGATAACACCAACTATTTGCTTACTTGAAAAAAACAGCAGATTCGTTCGACGAATTGTTGCATAAAATGTAAACCAAATGTATATACTTGACCGATAGTCACCGGTTGAGGTTCATAAGATGATGGATTATATGAGCGTATTGCCAATCTCAGTGACGGTGCGCCGCCTCTGTGCCTGGATTCAGCGCACAGGTATGGTTGGTCGTTCCTTGCTCCACTTGCAGTGTGCTGTGCTGGATGGAGAAGCGCCATTTCAGCGTACACATGATGTCGTCCAAGAAAGCATCGCCGGGGTAACCTTCAGGCATCGCCAAATGGACGGTCAAGGCGCATTCGGTCGTGCTCATTCCCCAGACATGCAAATCGTGAACGTCTGAGACGCCGGGACATTGGCGAAGGTAAGTTTCCACTTCGGTTACGTCGATATGTGCCGGGACGGCATTCAATGCAAGTTGTACCGAATCGCGCAACAGGCTCCAAGTGTTGATCAAGATAACAACCACGATCACCAGACTGATAACCGGATCAAGCCAGTACCAGCCGGTGAACATTATCGCTGCACCGGCAACGACCACACCTAATGAGACGACTGCATCGACCGCCATGTGAAGATAGGCGCCGCGAATGTTCAAGTCGCCCTTGCTTCCCTTTACGAATAACCACGCAGATAGGCCGTTAATGACGATCCCGATGCCCGCCACCAGCGTGACCGTCAATCCGGCCACCACCGGAGGCTGCGAGAAACGATGGACAGCTTCCCACGCAATGGCTCCGCATGCCATCATAAGGAGCATGGCGTTTGTCATCGCGGCCAGGATTGAGGTGCTGCGCAGACCATAGGTGTAACGCCCGCTCGGTGCCTTGCGCCCGAGGATTGCTGCACCCCATGCCAGCAGCAGTCCCAGCACGTCGGACATGTTGTGCCCGGCATCGGCCATCAGCGCCGTCGAATTGGCAATGAAGCCATAGGTGAACTCAATCACGACAAAAGCGGTATTCAAGATGATGGCAATGACGAAGGCACGGCCGTGATTGTTTAGATCACCATGGTAGTGGCCACCTCTATGAGAGTGCCCGCTGTGGTCATGATTGTGAGAATGATTGTGGTGATTTTCCATCAGTTTGCTTCCGTAGTAGGAAAATAATTGTTGGTTTAGACCCAAAGCTGGCGGTGGATGTTTATTTTGAATGGTAGTAACGCACCGCATCAACCGTGCAGTTCACTTGCTGGCATCACCTAAAGCACTAAAAGTAGGCACTTTAGGCGATATATCTGCCTATATAGAGTTGTATTGGGTTAAAAACAGCGTTCACAACATTGTTGAGTGATTAAATAAGACCTTCTTCCCGCATTGCTTTTTGTACAGCGGGACGTGCAGCAATTTTAGTGGTGTAATCTGCCAGTACCGGCCAGCGGGAAATGTCAAAATTAACATATTGTCCCCAGCTCAGAGTGACAAATAAATAGGCATCGGCCACAGTAAAATGCTCGCCTAGCAAAAACGTTTTCGTCGAAAGCTGTTGTGCGACACTTTCCAGGCGCAAAGTCAGCGTGCCAATGGCCAGTTGTTTGGCGGCTTCCGGTGTAGCAGGATTAAACAAAGGCCCAAATCCTCCTTTATGAATCTCGGTTGAAATGAAGTTCAGCCATTGTTGCAACTGATAACGTTCAAACGTACCGGCTAATGGAGCTAGTTTTTTAGCAGGAGCCTGGTCAGCAAGATATTGGACGATGGCGGGAACTTCCGTTAGTTTTTTGCCCTCATCAAATATCAGCACCGGCACATAACCGTCAGGATTTATTAATCGGAAATCTTCGCCGCTTTCGGTGCGTTTGCTTTTCAGATCAACTTTAACCAGCTCAATAGGGAGTTCTGCTTCACAGGCTACGATATGGGGCGATAACGAACAGGCACCTGGAGAATAATAGAGTTTCATGGGTTTTACCTCTGGGTTGTGTAATACGGTTAAATCAGAATGTCTGATGGTAATCGATTATCCTGACTTTTTACCAGTTGTCTTTTGAATTACTCCATCTCGGCAATTGCTCCTAAGGAGCAGCGCGACGACTTATCCAGCATAATCAGTTTGCAGGTTCGCCAGGCATGGTGGGATATTCAAGAGACGCAAAAACGCATTGCCGTGACTCAGCAAGCCATAGCGCAAGCCGATGA
>JBAZTN010000248.1:3233-4011 GCA_041661895.1 Methylobacter sp.
AACTTAAAAGTCACCATGACCGCTACCAGCAGGGCTTGTCTACCAATACCGACGTGCTTAAGGCGGAAGATTTGCGCATCATGACGCACGATAATTTTAACAATGCGAGTTATGACTCCGCCTTGGCCACATTGCACTTGCGGCGTACGTTAGGCGTTTTGTAATATTTGAAATCAGGCCGTTCAACTGCCGCCCGGTTAATGCTTCCAGTCATGTGTGGCGGGACGGTTCAACCACCGTGCTGTTCCGCTTCAGGCTACCGTGCAGGAAAAAGTCAATGGCCTTTCGCACCCAGACATCGATTTCCGCCTCGTCGGGCGTGGGTTCCAGACCGAGTTGCAGTTTTTGGAACCGTTCACTGCGCAATGCGCTCAAGAATTGGTCGGCGAGAAAATGGGGATCCATGACGGCAAAATACCCCGTTTGTTGCTGCCGGGCGAAAAACTGTGTGAGGTAATCGAGGGTGCGCTGCGGCCCTTGTTCATAGAATTGGGTAGCGAGATCAGGAAAACGTAGCGACTCGCCGATGAGTATTGCGCGTATGCGCACCACGTCGGGCCGCGTGATGCTGTGCAGAAATTGCTTGGCAAAAGAAGTTAGCGCTTCCTCTGGAGAGCGCTCCTTAACCTGTTCTTCCGACAGACTGGTGGCGAATTGGTCGCTGCAACGTCTTATCACCGCGCCGAACAGTCCGGCTTTGCCGCCGAACTGACTATAGATGGTTCGCATTGACACGCGCGCTTCCCTGGCGATGGTTTCCAAACTGAGGTTGCCGTAG
>JBAZTN010000249.1:0-3987 GCA_041661895.1 Methylobacter sp.
GAATTGCAACGCGATATGAGCGATTAGCAAGAAATTATCAGGCTATGCTTAGCCTTGTGTCTACCGTCATTTGGCTTAATTGAGAACGCTACCTAGATTGAGTAGGGGGGGGGGCAGTTCAGTTCCTCTCATTTCTGTTTGCAACCCTATCCGAGAAGGATAAATGACGGTATGCGGGCGCATAGAAGCGACCAAGCTGGGTCATGGCGTTATCGAGTATGTGTCGGGTTTGTTTTGCATGGATCCTATGACCATTCGACGCGACTGACGGAGCTGGAGCTGACGGATGATCCGGCCCCGCGTTGTATCCGAAAAAAGTTGGGGCCGGCTGCTCGATCATCTGATCTTCAAGCAATACTACCGTTTGTTCACTATCAGTTATCTCAAATTAGCACGCTATAAAGAAATCTTTCCAGGCGCGCCCAGAGAATCGACGCCATTGATGCTCGGAAAGGTCTGGATCTGTTCATACTCAGAGAGCATTTACCGTTGGTCAAGAATAGTCTCCAGGCGATCTTGCCGGCATCGGAGGTGAATGACAAGCTCAAGCGCTTATCGCGTTGCCGCTGGTGTCTGTTCATCGAGGGGGAGCGTGAAAAGAGGAATGCACAGCGATTTACAAGCGGTTTGCCCTGAATTACTGGCGATCACCCAAGACATCGATTAGATTTGGTATTTGAACCAGCTGGCCAGCCTGAGCGAGTTACCCAAGTTAGCTCGAAAACGGCTGCTAGCTTCAAACAAATTCTCGGAGTGGGAACGGTTTATTTGAGTAAGATCAGAGCTTGGCAGATAAAAGCCTAAATTTCTTGGCCGAAGTAGACTGGGGTGGGTGCGATGATTCTGTAGGATGCGCGACTCATCGAATTGGGCAACTCCATCAAAAGTCTGGACGCGCAAATGTCCACAGACGAAACGTAGCCAAATCCCAATGCTTATCGGCCGTGAACGTTAGGTACATCACGGAATAATAAGGGGTTCTGAACTCTAATTTCAGACGATTTGTCACGCCATAACGAGCTCCCGCAGTGCCAATAAAACTCAGTCATTTAACTGAGCGAAGATCAAAATCGTATTAGTTGCTACTTAATCTTGCATCTGCGTTGAGTCCGAAAATCTCCATCAAATCTCTGAGGAAAAGTTTAGTTAAAGCGAGAAACGCCTTGCTCAATGCTAGGCGATGAATTGAATTTCTCTATAGCCTTAACTTCATCCTGTGTAGCCACATTAAGTCTGTAGCCAAAACCTTTAATGGTTAATATCCATTGCGGGTTATTCGGGTCGTCTTCAGTTTTTTTTCGCAATAAGTGCATGTATTGATAAAGATCTGATTTAGTTGCCCGATTATTTGAAGGCCAGAGATGTTCGATGATTTCGTCAGCCATAAATACACGATCAACATCAGTTGCCAGCAATTCAAAAAGCTCGAATTCTTTACGCGTTAAATCAACAGATTTTCCGTTTAAAAGAACACGCTTGGCACGTTGATCAATTTGAAAAGGTCCTGCCACGAAATAATCGTCACTATTATTTTGGGGTAACCTATTATCAACTAATTGTTTATTGTCGGAATCCAAATTTTGGCGCGATGAACTTCTACGGTCACTATTCACACGCCTTTCACCTCTTCTTTTTTCTTGAATAAAGTGATTGCTAAATCTGCTACGCAAGAAGGTATCGAGTTGACTAATATCAAGAGGGTCATCTAAAAAGACATCAACCAAGGATTCTATTGTCCGATCTAGTCCCGAAACATCATTAACTTCACCTAAACAACAGACAGGGATTTCATGTTTTATTTTTATTTTCCTAATTAATTCCAAATCACTTGTTTTTAGTTGATTTTGTACAGAATGCCGCGTCAGAATAATCATATCTGGTTGCATCTCAATTATTTTATTAATTGATTCAGCATCGACTGCTATTTGTGAAATTTCATAGTTATGAGCATGACAATATCCCTTCAATAAGCCCAGACAATATTGGTCATCACTAATCAGTACCATTCGGAAAACTGTAGCCATATTTAATTCCCTGATTTTTTTATGTAGTAAATTGCTAAAAAATGTACATCACTTGTACATCAGTGAAAAAAAAGAGCTTTATTGGAAAACGCATAAAAATTATTCCTCTATTTTTATATTATCCACATGAAAGCTTAAATTGGTTTTAAAAGGTACTCGGTTTTGATGGTGTGTCATGTACATGATAAACGCTGTTTGTTAGTAAGGGAATTAGTATTATTACCTAGAAATTTGAAATATATTATTTCTCTATAATGCATAAACGATCAGTCGACTACCTCTGTGCCATGCTGAACAATTTCACAATGCATTGCCATCATCATCAGTTCGGCAAGATTTGCGGCCTGCATTTTTTCCATGATATGGGCTCTGTGCACGTCTATGGTGCGATTGCTAATGTTTAACACCGCTGCCGCCTCTTTGTTGGAATGACTGCTAACGATTAGAGACAGCACTTCTTTTTCCCGGACTGTTAAATGAGCAAGGCGTTTTTGTATCTGGCGTTTTTTAATAAGTTGTTCCCTGATCTCAATATCCTTTTGAATAGCTTCTTCGATTCGTTTTAGCAATATTTCATTATCAAACGGTTTTTCCAGAAAATCGACGGCTCCGGCTCTGAATGCTTTTGCAGAATCAGAAATATCGGCGTTGCCGCTGATAAATATGATGGGAATGCTAATCCCTCTTTTCGATAACTCTTCTTGTAGTTCAAGTCCACTCATTGAAGACATTCTAACGTCGAGGATCAAGCACCCCGGTTGATCATGGTTATAATTATTTAAAAAATCACTAGCGGATTCAAAACTCCTGACGGCCCGTCCGGTTGATTCAATCAAGAGAGTTAGCGAGTCGCGTATCGCGAATTCATCGTCAACTAAATAGACTAAAGCACTTGGATTATTAACTTCCATTGGATTTTCTCCCTGCCGGTAAAGTGAAATAAAAAGTGGTACCTTTTTCCGCTTTGCTGTTGAAATGTAAAACACCATCATGGGTTTCAACAAGTGAGCGACTGATGGACAATCCCATTCCCATACCGTCTGATTTTGTGGTGTAAAAAGGCGTTAATATTTTTTGTTGTTGAGCGTCATCAATTCCTGGCCCGTTGTCTTTTATTCTGATTTCTATAGCATTATCGTTAATCAAATTAGTCTGGATGGCTAATTGTCGTTGTGTGTGTTGTGGCAGGGTTTTTAAGGCGTCAATGCTGTTTTTGACCAGGTTTATGATGACCTGTTCTATTTGTATATTATCGACATAGACCGTAGGAAGGTTTTTTGTCAGTTCAAATTTTAGTTTTATGTTGTTGGGTTTAAATTCTGCAATACATAGACTGATAGCATTATGGATTAAGGTGTTAATGTTGGCAGTGGTGCGATGTATTTTTTTAGACTTAACAAAATCTCTCATTCGGTGAATTATCTGACCAGCTCTTAGGGCCTGTTGGTGGGTTTTTAACAGAATTTCACTAATCTGCTCCAGATCAGGATTTTCACCCCGAATAAAGTTTAAACAGGCCTGTGTATAGTTGGCAATCGAAGTCAGCGGCTGATTAACTTCATGAGCAATGCCTGAAGCCATTTCACCCATTAGTCCAAGGCGGGTAACATGGGCAAGTTCATCTAGATGCTCTTTATCTTGTTGTTCCCTGTGTTTGCGTAGACTCACATCGCGTACAATACCGGTAAAATAGTTTGTTTTGTCTATTGAGAATTCTGCTATGGATAGATCCAAGGGCACAGAAGAGCCATCTTTGCGCATCCCCTCAAATTCTTTAATTTGACCAATATTTTTAAACATATAGGCCTGCAAATAATCTTTCAAATTGTGTTGAGTTTTATTTTTCAGCGATAATGGCATGAGTTTTTTGATGCTGCATCCGATCAGTTCTTCTTGGGTATAGCCAAAAATTGTCTCTACTGCGGCATTGACCGATACTATGTTGCCAGACATATTAATAGTG
>JBAZTN010000250.1:0-3984 GCA_041661895.1 Methylobacter sp.
GCACTACCGCAGAATTGCCACACGTTATGAGAAAAAAGCCATTAATTACATGGGGATGCTGTCGTTTGCCTCGGTACTTTTATGGTTGAGATGAAACGTCAACAGAGCCTAAGACAATTAAGTGAAGATTGAATAATTAACAGCTTGTTAAATTATTATCCTGGATTTGATGAGATATAAACGAAATGAAAAGCCCTCTGCACCCGACGCGTTTATCTATTTACGCTGGAGTCTCAGGGAATTAAGGACTACCGAAATGGAACTTAATGCCATTGCACCTGACGCAATCATCGGATTAAGTTTGCCCAGAGCCGCCACCGGAATAGCAATCGTATTGTAACCCAACGCCCAGAACAGGTTTTGTTTGATGACGGTCAAGGTCTCACCGCTCAATTCCATGACATCAGCAACCTTGCTGATGTCACCGCTGACCAGGGTAAGATCCGCAGTTTCGATAGCGACATCAGTGCCTGTCCCGATAGCAAAACTGACATCTGCCGCTGCCAGACCGGGTGCATCATTTATACCGTCACCAATCATGCCTACTTTATTACCTTTAGCTTGCAATTCATGAACAATTTCGAGTTTACGATCCGGTTTAGCATGCGCAATGACAGTATCGATGCCCACCTGTTCAGCAATGTAACGGGCAGTTTGTTCGGTATCGCCGGTGACCATTATGGGATTGATCCCAAGCTTGCGCAGTCTTTCGATAGCTTTACCGGCGTTTGCTCTTGGCTGGTCGGCGATACCGAACAGGGCGGCAACCTTGCCGTCCACGCTAACATAAACCGGGGTTTTGCCTTGTTCGGCTAGGGTTATGGCTCGTTTTACCAAAGTTTTCAAATCAACTCCTGACCCTTCAAGCCAGGAGCGGTTACCGATCAGGACATCGCAACCATCCACTCGAGCGTGGATGCCGTGACCGGGAAAATTGGTAAATGCTTCAATTTTGACGGGGCTAACATGACGATCAAGGGCATAACAGACTATTGTTTTTGCCAGAAAATGCTCAGAGCCTGACTCAGCAGCTGCGGCCAATGCTAATATGCGTTCTTCACTTTTTTTAGCAACGGTAATGAAATCGGTAACCTGAGGCTTGCCCTCGGTAATTGTTCCTGTTTTATCGAACACGATCGTAGTCAATTTCGAAGCCATCTCCAGGCTTTCCCCATTACGGATGTAAACTCCGCGCCGGGCCGCCTGTCCAGTGCCTACCATGATGGCCATTGGTGTCGCTAATCCAAGCGAACAAGGGCAGGCGATCAGCAGTACCGCTATGGCATTACTGAAAGCAGTACGAAAACCGACGCCAACCGTCAGCCAAGCCAAGAATGTAAGGGATGATACTGCTATCACGGAAGGTACAAAAACAGCGGAAATACGATCCACGGTTTTTTGAATGGGTAATTTGGACGACTGGGCCTGATCCACCATATGAATAATGTTTGCCAGAACAGTATCTGTGCCGACAGCGGCGACTCGAATTTTCAGAACGCCATTGCCGTTAATGCAACCGCCCACCACGCGATGACCCTGTTCCTTGACAACAGGCAAACTTTCGCCGGTAACCATCGACTCATCGACCGTCGAAAGTCCTTCAATCACGATACCGTCAGTCGGAATTTTTTCGCCGGGGCGAATCAGCAATATATCATTAACGTGAACCTGATCAACGCTGATCATGACTTTTTTGTTGCCATGCATGACGGTTGCGCTTTGAGGTTGCAAATCAACCAGCGAACGGATCGCTTCATGGGCTTTGCCTTTAGCTTTTTCTTCCAGGTAGCGGCCGATCAGAACAAAGGTAATGATGCCGGTCGCGGAATCGTAGTACAGCCCACGTTTTCCAGCCAGGAGGGACGCCACGCTATATCCATAAGACGCGCCCACCCCTATAGCAATCAGGCTGTCCATATTGGTAGCGCGTTGTCGAGCCAGTTTTATGGCTTTTTCAAAGAACGGCCGCCCCGCCCAGAGTACGATAGGTGTGGCGAGTATATGCTGTGCCCAGTGCCAATATCTGGATGCAGGGGCTGCCATGCCGATAACCATGATGGGCAAACTCAGCACTGTGGCTAGAACAGCACGCCGTCTGGCGTCAATCAAGCGTTGCTTTTCGCGCGCGATCATAATTTGACGTTGGGCCAAACTATCAAGATTCTGCGCCTTGTAGCCCATGTTGCCGATCAACATACACACGCTTTCTTTACTGGCTCGACCTGTCACTGTAGCGGTTTCTGTGGCGTAATTCACGTTCGCCGAGGAAATACGTGGATCCCGCTTCAACAGCATCTCGATCAACAGTGCGCAGGATACGCAACTCATCCCATCGACACTGAGATTGAATTCCTGTTCGGCGAGGCTGAGATCATCAGTAGGGTGCAATTGCGAAGAGTTATTGACGGAAGTTGTGGCGGTTCTTTTACCCAGATTCCCCAGTAACGTATCCAAAAGGGGGAACAACTTTGCTTTCGGGAGCTTATTGGGGTCAAAGCAGATGACAATTGAAGCAATATCAGGTACGGTTCGAACATCTCCAATGCCTTCCCGCTTTTTCAGTAGAATCTCCAGAATATATGCGCGTTCCGGATCCTTGAGTAAAACCGGCGAGATCACGCGAACTCGCCGATTTAGTTCATGAACCACCTTGCCATGGGTTAGATTCGCGGTGTGCGAAGATTTCATTTCAGCATCCGTTTATAATGATATTTCAGAACTCTCAAACCGGCTATTTTTTAAGCAAAACAGCACCTTCTAATGCTCCTCTTGCGACAAAACAAAAACCTTATTTTTCTTATTCGGCTTCGTCGGAAGCCGAGATGATAGACTTCCGATATTTATAAAGATAACAACCCGCAACGACACCGAGACCAAAAAATACCAAGGGATGCGTGAAGACTTTTCTTATAACACTTTTTCCAGCGCTGGAACCGGCAGATACAACGACGCCGGTAGCGACGCCTGAGGCAACTCCGGGAGATTTCATCATTGCTCCCATACCCTCATTCATCATCGAACTCATACCTCCCATCATAGGGCTCATGCCCCCCTTCATCATCGACCCCATGCCTTCGCTCATCATCGGACCCATACCCATTTGCCCAGCCATGGGGGGCATCATTTTTGATGTTCCAGCGCCGGCAATGGACTTTATTTGACTGGCCACAGTCTTTTCTGCATTTATGTGTGACATAACTTATTTCTCCTTTCAACCATTGTTAAATATAGAATTTAAAAAAAGCCACTCATTTTGCTTAACCTGTATTGGGCATTAAATACCTTTTTCAGGTTTTATAACAAGAAAAGGACATTTCATTTGATGAAGCAACGTATAGCTAGCGATTCTGGATAGAACGATGACCCCCTTTGATAGATTGGACAAGTATGAATCAAGAGCAGTATTTATTTCGGAGTGTCCTCTTCTTCAGAACCTGCCTGGGTTTCCGCAAGCAAGTCTTTAAGATGTTCTTTTTGTCGCAAAACAAAATCCTTGCTTTGTTCGGCAGTTAGGCTGGTAACAGAGATAATCTCTTTACGGTATTTATGCACGAAATAACCCGCGGAAATACCCAGGCTGAACAAAATAAGTGGATGTTTGGCCAGTCTTGTTATGACACCTTTGCCGGTTTGTATGATTATTGCTGCTGCTACGGCCGTAGCGACCCCCTTGACTACCAATTCTCCTTTAGACGAGTGACTGCCTTCAGTTGTCATTCGCCCTTTGCCGGATTTTATGCGGGTAGAAGGTGTTTTTGCAGATAGGTTTTTCATTGAATACTCTTTATTTTAACTGTAATTCATTTAAGACAATTTTCAAAACCAAGTCAATTAATATATTTAAGCTAACATTAATATTAACTTGCCCTGACATTGCGGATCTGGTCTTATTAAATGCAGTGAAACTTACTACAAAATAGTCAGTCTGGATTCACCCAACTGAAATTAATTATGTACTAGGCCAACTATATAAACTAAACCGAT
>JBAZTN010000251.1:0-3933 GCA_041661895.1 Methylobacter sp.
TATGAAATACGCCATCTGAAAGGATCTTACGATTTAATTATTCATGACTGTTTCACCGGCGGATCAGAACCCGCACATTTATTAACAGTTGAGACGTTGGCTCAGTTGCGCGGATTATTGTCAGAGCAGGGCATACTGGCGCTTAATTTCGTTGCCTTCTCGCATGGCGAACACAGTATCGCGCTAGCATCCGTATCGCGAACCATAGCTGAAGTATTTCCGCAGCAATCGGTTTTTGTATCCGACCCAGGTAGGGATTTCAATGACTTCATTTTTCTTGCCGCCAGCCAGTCGATAGACCTTAATTCAAAAGCGCTGCTGGCAGACCAGACAGCCTGGCTGAAAAACAGGGTATTTCCGGTAGACAAGAGCAATGGTGTGATTTTCACCGATAATCTTAATCCTCTGGAGCATCTACAAACCGCGAAAGCCGAACATTACCGGCACGTGATAGTGGACTGGTTTGGCCCGGAACTGCTGGTGCGTTAACTATCAAGTTCCGCCGGATCATAATCCGATTTAACAAACAGATCCGCAACTACAAAAGGCCGTGTTGATCAACGCAATTGCGTTTTACCCAACACTGGCCTGCCATACAGAATAATTAGCGGCAACGCAGGACTTTCCTGATTTAAACAGCAACTGTAATGATAGTCTTTTCGGCAAGTTCTTTCAGAATTTGCAGGCCGCCTTCAATAATCATTTCAGGATTGGGATGTCTCAATTCGTCAGCCACCTGCATTAAGCAATCTGCCGTCAACACCTGTTCATTTTCCTGAATTAGCTGCAACAATCTGTAAGTGATAGGGGTGATTTCTATGAAATTAACCTCATCATTCGGATTGCGATAGACGATCAGGAATGTGGGTTGCTGAGGTGCTGCATCAGGCAAAAAAGCAGGTGATATTTTCTGGACGGGATATTGATAAGCCAGCGGCCAGGCTAAAGGTGATAATTGGATGTGTTTATTAAACAGATTGTCCAGGTTTTCGTTGTTGGCAATGACCTCTTCTTTGGAGATGGATAAAGCCATTTCCACCCATTCATAATGGGCCAGTTCGAGCATAAATGGTAAATCGTCCGCATTGTTCCGCTCGTTTTGCAGATACTCCAGGAATTCTTCCGGAATTTCAGAAAAATAGGGCGATTTGCAGGGGTGTTTTGCATAAAAATCCTGAACCAACTCAATCCATCGGCTGCCGTCCAGAATTTTCTTTATCACCGGAAAGTTGGCCGACAGAAAGCCTTCGATATTGTTAAAAAACAGCTCGCGATACATGTCCATGCGCTGTTGCTTGACATCGGCAGGAGGCGGATTGTTTTCGGGATCTCTTATGTAGGACGCAAATTCAAGCTGTTTGGTTTTGAAGTCGATGTTCATGGCAGTTTCAAGCGGGTTGTTTTGCATGCTGCGTTCCCCAGGCGGTTTGTATCGCTCTGATGGTATCAACTTCCCTGATTAATTCTGCTATGGAGGGAATATTAAAATCCCGTTCCAGAAGCGTCGGGAACACGTCGTAAAGCTCATAGGCTTTGCCTAATAGTTTCCAGACTGGGTCGATTACGTCAGCGCCGTGCGTATCGACGAGAAAATCTTCGGCTTCAACATAATGTCCGGCTATGTGTGCGTAAGCAATACGTTGCGCCGGAATAGCCTTTAAAAAGGCTTCGGCATCGTAACCGTGATTAATACTGTTAACGTAAATATTATTGATGTCGATCAGGACATCGCAATCGGCTTCTTCGATAACGGCATTAAAGAAATCGATCTCAGCCATTTCCTGGCCGGGGGCGGCGTAATAGGACACATTTTCGATGGCTATCTTCTGTTCCAGAATGTCCTGAACGCGCCTGATCCGTTCGGCAACATGAGTGACCGCCTCCGAGGTAAATGGAATCGGCATCAGGTCATACAAATGTCCATCTTTGCTGCAATAGCTCAGATGTTCACTGTAAAACTTGATCTGATGTTCGGCCATGAACTGTTTTACGTCGCGCACGAACTTTTCATCCAGCGGATCAGTGCTGCCTATCGACAACGATAAGCCGTGGCAGACAAAATCGAAACGCTCAGTCATTGCACGAAATTGCTTGCCAGATTTTCCACCTATGGTGATCCAGTTTTCCGGCGCGACTTCATAAAAGCCGACCTCTTTCGGAGGGGTATCAATAATCTGACTTAAAAAAGACCTGCGCAGACCTAAACCGGCGCCGTGAACGAGATGTTGAGTTGTGTCCATAAGGAACACCTTTGTGTGATTTGATGAGCGGGAGGGCATGAATTTATCATGCCCTCTTTTTGCCGTATTAATAAAGGCGACGTAACGCCCTCGTTAATGCTTATTTTCCAGGAGCTTCCTTAGCTTTAGAACCACATGCGCCTTCTTTGCCTTTCATTGACTCGCCTTTCATCATTTCGCCGCAAGCGCCTTCTTTACCTTTCATCATAGCGCCACAAGCCGCTTCCATGCCTGGTTTCATTTTGTCGCCTTGCATCATTTCGCCGCATTTACCTTCGGTACCTTTTTTTGCTGCCTCAGGTTTGTTACCTGCGCATGCGCCTTCTTTTGCTTTAGGTTCAGCCATACCCATAGATGCGCCACATTTCATTTCAGCCGCTTTATCAGCTTCAGCAACTTGCATATAGCCAGTAGATAATTCAGTCATGCCGAAAGGATTAGCTTCGGCATTAACAGCCGTTGCAGCGAAAGTTGAAATAAAAGCAGCGCCCATTGCAGCAGCTAAAGGCGATTTATTGAATTTTTTCATAGTGACTCCTGAGTATTGTTATAAAACTTCGATACATGAGACGTATCGAATGTAGCTCATCATATCAAAGACGACTGAATATAGAATGAATAAGCTTTTTTTTAAAGAAAAATCATAATCTTTATCGTATTCATCTTAATCTGTTGTTTTTTCTTTATATTCGCACAAGTCTTCAATAACACAGCTCTGGCAGCGCGGCTTTCTGGCAATGCAGGTGTAGCGGCCGTGCAGGATCAGTAAATGATGCGCATCTTTCTTATGCTGTTTGGGCACATATTTTTCCAGATTTTTCTCAACGATCAGAACATTTTTGCCGGGCGCAATGCCTGTACGGTTGGAAACCCTGAATATATGCGTATCCACAGCAATCGTATGCAGGCCGAAAGCGGTATTAAGGATGACATTGGCTGTTTTTCTGCCCACACCCGCCAGCGCTTCCAACTCTTCTCGTGTTTTGGGGACTTGCCCCTCATGTTTATCGAGCAACTGCTGGCAGAGCTTAATGATATGCGAAGCTTTGCTGTTAAACAAACCGATGGTCTTGATGTATTCTTTCAGGCCTTCCTCACCCAGCGATAAAATGTCACGGGGCGTATTGGCAACGGCAAATAACTTGGCGGTGGCCTTGTTGACACCTTTATCAGTTGCCTGCGCTGACAAAACGACTGCGATCAGCAATTCAAAGGGGGTGGTGTATTGCAGTTCCGTGGTCGGCTCAGGTATCGCTACGGCCAGCCGATCAAAAATGGCCAAGCGTTTTTTTTGATTCATAGTTAATTTTTGAAGTGATGAAATACTTGCAGAGTAACAAAATCTGATTATATCAAAGACTATTTTTATTGCTGTTTCGGCATTCAATCCAATGTAGTAGCTGTTTTAATGCTGGATAAAAAAGCCTGCTAAATCATTACGAATATTACATTGGGTGTTAGAATGCAGAAAAGTATGCATTAGATAATCTGAATGCGTATATCCCGATCATTGTTAAAAACATTATCCATTTAAAGAGGACGTTATGCGGAACTTGAAGCTTTTACCCGCGTTGATTGGAGCGACACTTGTAATCGCTATCATTTTATATGTCGCCTTTTATTTCATATTCCTTGATCTGATTGTTGACTTATGGTGGTACGAATCATTAAAACTCGAAGCCTATTTCTGGCT
>JBAZTN010000252.1:0-3908 GCA_041661895.1 Methylobacter sp.
ACTGGCTGTATTTTTTTAAAAGCCGCGTGACCGGATCCGCCGCCGCTTCCTAAATATACATAAGTTCCTAATGATGATATTTGTCCACTACCCCCGCTTGCACCACCACCACCAGCAACGCCGCTAATCCATATTGTCGACACGCCAACAGGAACGGTGAATGACCCATCGGCTGTGAAGCGATTAACGCCTTTAGTTGTCGGTGTTAAGTATCCGGACAATCCATCAGAAGTCCATACGGTAACATCTTCTGCGGTTTTTAAGATAAACCGATAGGGCAAATTACCCAGCCAAATAGAAGCCTCACCGCGAGCGTCTAAAATGACAGGGTTTGTGTTATTCACTGTGCCTGTCGCATCTGTGAAGGTAAATTGTGGGGTTAATGTTCCGGTTAAATAGGTGTAAACCTTTCCCCCAACAAGAGGGTTTCCATTCTGGTCGAAGAACTGCATTTTAGGGTTGGGCGTTAATGTTGCCATGTGTTTTCTCTTAAAGTATAATGAAAAAATGGATATGATTGATTTTATGGTTCTAAAAATATGCGTCGTTAGTGCTATTGCTTTCATTGCTGGATTGCTCGGCTACCTTGAAGAATAGCTGATCTCCCAATTGGCGAACCTAACAAATTATTTTGAACGCCTGCACCACCTTGTTTAAGCATTGCATTTCTTAACGTATTACTGCTTAATGCCATATTCGCTCCTTTAGCAAGACCTATAGCACCAAGGTAAGCAGGTAATTGACCTGCCGCCGCCGCAACAGGAGCCAAAGCACCTAACGTAACACGTTGAGCCGCACCATGAGGGCTCTCTCTTGTCCTTCCAAACTGAGCGGCAATATCAACCAAATCCCTTAATTGCGGATCTCGTACGTTTCTCATATTAGCCAAACGCCCCATTGATATTTCGCCTTCTGCGCCTGCTGGTGCTAATTTATCCAGCGTAAGCATATTCCCGTATTGCTGCCTTACTTTCGCAAAGCCAGCGGCTTCCTCTGCTGGCATAGAGCGATTTAACGCTTCCATTAATGACCGCCTTAATTCATCTGCATAATACGCAACAGGGCTGTTTTGCTTTCCTATCCTGTCTAATGTCTTTTTAATGTTATAAGCCGCCTGACCGTCAATAACGCCATCTTGAGCTTTGTTTATAATCTCATCTATCTGGTTGCTTATTATCTTTGCTTGGCCTGTTTCTAGTTCTTTCCCTGCAATATCGGCATGATTAACCAAATCCTGCAAGAAAACATCATCCACATTAACCGTGTTATTTTTCAACACATCATCGAACTTACTACCCAAATCAACACGCGCCTTGCGTAGAGCATCAGTAATATTAGACGAGTCTTGACCTATAGTCTTTGACACAGCCTTATTGATCTGTGAATATAGCTTTTCTTCGGTCGTTGCTCTGCCGCTAAATGGAACGTAATTTAATGACGCTGATAAGGCGTTGAGTGTTTTGCTATCAACTAGCCGATCCGCTGGTATATCAATGCCGTATTGGTGTGCTTTTCCTGCTAATGCTGCTACTTCAGGTGTAGCCTTTTGCATAATTGCAGATCCCAATTTACCAGCTCCTTTTACTGCTATGGGGAATGCTGCTCCTAAAGCTGCTCCTGATGCCGTATCTTCTGGATTAACCATGCCAGTCATAGCGCCACCTGAAATAGCGCCACCAGCCGCTCTTGTACCTAATCTTGCAAGCGCGTTGCCACCTTGTTGTGCCAGCTTAAATCCTCCTGACTCGACTGCTGACGCTAATTGTGGCGCAAATTTTAATCCTTTTGCTATCGCTCCACCCGCACCAGCTGTCCCTGCTATCTCAGCACCTAATTGACCGCCTTTAAAAGCCATAGATTCAGGTTGTGCACCCATGTCACGCAATCCTGATTCAATAGCGGCGCGACGATCAGTAGGGAATAAAGATTGATTCTCTATGCCTGCTTTTTTTGCAGCCCAATCAATAGGCGATAGAATAGTCGCTCCTATCTGAGCTGCTCCTGACAATGCGCCTGCGCCAAGGTTTTTTAGGTCTTGTTTGTAGTCATAACCTATTTCACCGCGGGGCTGTTCCTGCTCAATAGGAGCAGCCTTCTGCGCTTTCCATTCCGCATAACTTAGCTTGCCTTCTGGTATATTTGAAGATGCTTCGCTTTTAATGGCTTCTAAAGCCGCCCTATCTTCTGGCGAAGCATCAGGGCTAATATCGACACTTACATCTTCTGGCTTTGCTGCTTTTAATGCTTTCCATTCTGAATAACTTAATTTAGCAGCCATTATTCACCCCTTAAATATTTTTGATATTCAGGATCATTTGCGCCTTCATCTTCTTGAGTTGTTTGTTTTGGCGTTATTCCTTTTTGTATCCGTCTCTTTCTATCCTCAAGAAGCTTAATGCCTTTATCGAGCATTTCCTTATTTATCTCTTTGCCAGTTGTAAGGCTTGACTGAGTATCTTTTACCCATTGACCTTCTTTTTCTGACATTGCTCCGAAGGTAACTCCACCAGCCTTAAACGCTCCAATCGCTTTAACTGCCAATTCGTTATAGCCTTTTTCAAGTCGCTGAAGATCCTCACCACCGCTAATAACATTAGGTAATGCTTTTCTAATTGCTGCAACAGGAGCAGAACCAGCCACAGGCCCTGTAGTTGTTTTCTCTTGAATATCCTTCAAGCTTTTAAAATCAGATATGGTATCGTCAATATTAGCAAGAGCCTCTTCTGCTTTTAATGCTTTTTCTTCTTGTTTTGCGCCTAGCTGATATTGTTGAAATTCGCTCATAGGTTTAGGCTGACCGGCTTCATATTCTTTTCTTTGTACTTCGTGTTGCTGCCTTTGCTCTGCCTGTTGCCCCAGTCCTAATTGCGCTTGCTGATAAGTCGCCGTTTGGGATAATTGCTGTTGTCTTTGCGCTTGGTCAATTGCCCTCATTTGCTGATAGGCTTGATCTTTAACAGTCATGCCTTTTTTAATGATAAATTGTAATTCTTGAGGATTAAATACTTTAGGTACGTTTTGTATGTTTTCTTCGCCTACGTCTTGCGCCAATTGAGCTAAATTAGCATCATGGCTGGCTTGGTCATGGCTAGATGAAAGCACTTGAGCTGTGTACTCAATGCGTTTTGCGTGGCCTTCAAGCTCAGCTTTCTTAGCTTCCATGTCCGCCTTTTGTTGATCAGACAATCCTTTTTGAATCTTCATGGCGGGCTCATACATGCCTTGCGCTTTCAAGGCTTCTTGTAGCTTACCCATATCACCACCTGATGTTCGATAAGCTTCGCGTAAAGCATTTTGATTGCCCATTTCTTGCTCTGCTTGTTGAAGCTTAAGAGCATTCATTTGTTGTTCTTGTTGCCCCGCTTGCATCGCTAAGGCGTTGCGTTGGCCTTCTTGAAAAGAGCCGCCTATTTTTGCTGGCATGTCCGCTATTAATCCCCATTGAACAGGCATTATCTACCTCCAAATAATTTGCCGTAGTCGACACCACCAAACGCATTACCAATGCCTTGATACATAGAGCCACGCGCATTAGCACCAGATAATAAAGCATTAGCTTGGTTTTCGCCCGCGCCTATAGCAAGATTACCCATATTTTGACCGTATTGCTGTCCTGATTGACCTAATTGTTGGGCTGTTTGCTGACCCATACCCGATAAGGATGCCAAACGGTTATATTGATTTGTTTGGCCTATCTGGAAGCGGTTAAATGCATTTCCATATTCTTGGCTGGCTAAGTCTTGACCATATCGCTCAATCCCTTTTAGGGCTGCACCTGATAGTAATCCACCACGTGAACTAGCCGACCGATCAAGCGACTTAATCCCTTCTTTTAATCTGAATTTATAGCTTGGGTCGGCTTCAAAATCAGCCATACTGAACTTACGCATAAGATCGCCGCCTTGCAA
>JBAZTN010000253.1:0-3906 GCA_041661895.1 Methylobacter sp.
CGCATACCGCCTTTTGAGGCTATCCGGCAATGGTTTCTACAAAAACCGGACATTTTTTCGACTGCCCCAGATCACTTGATTGTGGGACTAAACAACTAAATTTTATAACACAACTTCCTTGCTTTCCAATACTGGCTGATTAAGCAGTCGTGACAGCCAGGCTTCTGCCGCTACACGATTGGTTTGCAGCATACTGTTAGGAAAAAAACCGAACATTAGAACCAACAAGGCTGGCACACACAGCAGAGCCAGTTCACGGGGACGTAAATCCTGTACTTGGTTAACGCTGGCTTGCGTGATGGGGCCGAAGAATGCGCGGCGGGTAAAAGACAGCATATAGGCTGCGCTAAGAACTGCTCCGGCCAGGGCTGCAATACCAATACTGGGGTGCGCAAGCATGGTACTGATGATCAATAATAACTCGGCAGGGAAGCCGCTGGTTCCAGGCAGCCCTATGCTGGCCATTACAAATAAAAAATAAAAGCTGGTCAGGCGCGGCATCACTTTAGCCAAACCGCCAAGATGGATAGCTTCGGTACTGCCCAGTCGATGTTGAATAAAGCCCGCTACCAGCATCAGGGAGCCCGCAACCAGGGTGAAGTTGAGCAATTGAAAAATAGCGCCCTGAATGCCCTGCATATTTAAGGATGCAATGCCGACGATAACCAATCCCACATGGCTGACGCTGGCGTAAGCCAGTAAACGGCGCAAATTGGTCTGTTGCAAGGCAATCAATGCGCTGTAAAGAAGCGTGACGGCGCCCAGAATTCCCAACACCCAGCTGTATTCAACCGCAGCCGAAGGCGCCAGCGGCATGGCAAAACGAATCATGCCAAAAGCGCCGAGTTTCAGGCCGGTTAATAATGCCGCCATTTGTGTTGGGCCTTCCATTGCTGCAGTTGGCAGCCAGGTATGAAGTGGTACTAATGGAGTTTTAACAGCAAAGCCGAGCAGTAGTAATAAAAATACCCCAGTTTGCAATCTATCCGGCAATGACGTTTCCAATAATACCGGCAAGCTGAAGGCCAGATTTTGAGGAATACTGCCGTTCATTCCATAAGCGTGATTGATTGCCAATATGATGATGGCAAATAATAACGGCACACCGCTAAACAGCATAAACATTGTGTATTTCATCGCCGCGCCGCGTCGTTGTGGACCTATGCCCCACAAGCCGATCAAAAAGAAGATGGGCGGCAAAGTCAGTTCCCAGAACAAGAAGAACAGCACCATATCCAGCGCTAAAAATACGCCGATGGTGACACCCTCCAATGCCAGCAGCAGGGCAAAATGAAAACGACTTAAATGCTGTACCGAATTCCATGAAGCAATAATCACCATCAGCGTGAGCAGCGCTGAGAACGGCAAAAATAACACCGAAATACCGTCTACACCGATCAGGTATTCAATATTCAGACTGGGTATCCAGGCGTGGCGTTCAAGGAGTTGAAAACCATTGCCATTGTCAGCATTGAATAGTTGCACTACTACCAGTGTTGCGATTAATTCGAGAACGGCAACCGAGAGCGCTACTCTTTTAGCCAGATTCGCTTTACAGCTGGCGCCGACTGCAATAGAGCCTAATAAAGGCAGCAGTATCAGCAGGCTTAAAATAGGAAAGTTTGCTTCATTCATGTTGATTGTCCTGGGCACCTGGGTCACTGTCGCTGACTGGATCAGTCTGTTGTGTGCCATGTATGGGATAATGCTGACTCATAGCGACAGCCTCCTGATCTATAACATTCAGCAAGGGTGTCGTGTAAAAGCCGGTGCCGATAAGCAATAAACAAATTACAACAGTAATAATCCGTTCTTTTTTAACGGGGTGGTGAGTACTGCTGTAAGGTTGCTGCGCTCGTTTAGAGTTAGCCATAAATATCCGCTGAAAAGCCCATAACAGAAAGGCTGCTGACAGAACGTTGCCGATCAAAATAGCGATGGCAAGTAACCAGCCATCTTCCTGGATAATCCCTTCAATGAGTAAATGCGCGGCGTCAAATCCCGGCGTGCCGGGCATGGCCATGGTGCTCAGTGCGGAAATCAAAAAAAGAATCGCTATGGTGGCATTGGTATCAAACAGTCCGCCCAATCGAGGGATAAAAGCAGTGCGGGTACGCTCATAAATCAGGCCAATGCTGAATAGCATGCCCGCATTCGCTAGGCCAAAGGTTAGTGACAGCAGGATACTGCCTTCCAAACCATGCGCGTTAAAGCAGAAAGCGCCTATTACCAGCATTCCCGCATGACTGACGACCGCAAAGGCCAGTAACCGGCGAATGTTGATTTGCATGAGCGCCAGCAATGCGCCGTAAAAAATACTGATCACACCCAGGGTTAGCACAAATTCTGACCAATGTTCGGCGACTCCGGGAACCATAGGCAAAATGAAGCGAATGATCGCATAAATGCCCAGTTTCAAGCCGACCAGAAAAACGGCGGTACTGGCTACCGTGCCTTGCTCCGCCAATACCGGCAACCAGCCGTGAAAGGGAAATAACGGCATTCGGATAGCAAAGCCAAAAAACAGCAGAATGAAAATCAATACCTCATCGTGTAAATAGGCATTATTCTGCTGTAGCGTCAGCCAGTCGAAAGTCAGTGCATGCTCGGAGTCTATTAAGCCAAAAGCGAGTAACAAAAAACCGGCCAAGGTCATCAGCAAGGCGCTGCCCCAGTATTGCAACAATAAAATGATGACCCTGCGTCTGTTTTGCCCGGTTCCTGCATGAACCGTCAACAGAATCACAGGGATTAGTTCCAGTACACTCCATAGCCAGAATTGCATAACATTCAGCGCAGTAAAGGCGCCGATCAGTATGGTTTCATAGCCCAAGAGACAGGCAATGAACAGTCGGTCGGTGACCTTTCTGGTAATTAAGGTATAAATCAAAGCCAGCAATGTTAAAACAGCCGTCAGTGGAATAAATAAAATGCTTGTTCCATCAACGCCGACACAGTAACTGAGGCCAGCGAAGTGCACCTGTTCAACCAGATGAATGGCAGGGCCATTGGAACTGAAAACAGAGAGCAGATAGAGGCTAAGTAATAGAGTCAATATCGCTCCAGCAAAGCCAAAACGTAGTGCAACAGTCGATGACCGGGAAAACAGGATGGCGATCACGGCCGCCAGCGGAACAAGCGTCAGCGCAGTGAGCAGAGGAAATGGCGCCGATGCCGACCACGGAATAATAGTAATATCCATCAGTGCCTCAAAATGCAACAAGCAATGTTATAAACACAAACAAGACCAGATAGCGGGGTCTAAGTACTAGCTGCTCAAACTTATTGGCGACATGCCCAAGTTTACGACCATAACTAATCGTACCTTTACCTATGCCGCGCAACACAAAGCGGTCTTCGAACCAGTGCAGGATGGCGGCTGTCCATTCCGTCAGTTTTCCCGCCAGACCGCTGCCGTGAGCAAAAGAATCGAATTCATTATCCAGCCGGGCACCAATGTTTTTCTCCTCCAGCTGCGCCAGTGACGATATTGCACGGATTGCAGGAGCGGGAGCGCCCATGATGCCGTCAACGATATGGTCATCAAAATGACCCAGATCGTGCGCCAGGCGGCGAATCGGTCTTACCAATGCCCAGTCATTAAACTGGTCCAGCCAGAATCGCTGTGAAGATACAACATACGCCCAGCGCAGTCTTGCAATGGCAGGCGGAACTGGTTTTATGGGGTTACCTTGCACATTATGCATGAGAGATGGGGCGGTTAAGAATTGATAGCCGCGAACAACTGCATGGGCGCAAAGATGCCAGCTGACCAGCTGCCAATAACCCAGGCCGCATTCCAGAAACATCAGGCCCAATTGGCCGGATGTTGCAAAAATCAATGAACTCTTGGCATCTGTCTGGGTCAGCCCGACTATAACGGCATAGACCGCTGTTATTGCCCCG
>JBAZTN010000254.1:0-3904 GCA_041661895.1 Methylobacter sp.
ATCATATATTCGGCATAGAAGCCGCCAGTCGCCATTATTTTGGTGTATCAGCAAAGAAAATCAGCCGGTCTCAAGCGGCATTGCTGGCCGGCACGTTGCCTAATCCTATAGTGCTACGGGCGGCATACCCATCAAATTACTTACTTAGAAGGCAGTATTGGATTCTTAGGCAAATGCGAAATATTGGCTATCCGCACTATTCGAAAAACGAGTGAAGTTTCTTAAGTATTTATTCTGTTATAATGCAAAAAAAAATAATGACGCCTGATACACAGACGCACCCTGATAATAAAATCAACAAAAAGATAGAGATTAATCATGAGCATGCAAATACCTACTATCAACACTCATTTATTATTGAGTAGTTTAGTCATCCTCACTGCGCTCGACGGGTGTGCAACAACAACTACGCCTAAACAAGTCACTCAAGAAGAAATCAATCAAAACGACCCCTGGGAAGGCTGGAATCGTGGCGTTTACTCATTTAATGACACCATCGACAAGGCTATTCTAAAGCCTATAGCGAAAGGCTATGACTGGATAACTCCGGAACCAGTTGATCAAGGCGTGTCCAATTTCTTCAGCAATATGAACGACATTGGCGTAACCATTAACGATTTTTTGCAATTCAAACTGGCGCAGGGCGGTATGGATGCCAGTCGATTCCTGATTAACACTACGGTTGGTATTGTCGGTATTTTTGATGTAGCAAAGATGATTGATTTACCCAAGCATAATGAAGACTTCGGACAAACCTTGGGTTACTGGGGCGTTCCAACAGGCAATTATTTAGTCCTACCGTTCTTTGGATCAAGTTCACCCAGGGAAGCGGTAGGTCTGGTCGGCGATGCTTTATTTAACCCACTCACTTATACATTTGTCGCTTCTGGTGCAGCTGTCGTCAGCGCGGCAGCAACAGGCGCCAAAGCGGTTGATGTCACCGATACCCGGTCCGACTTAATGACGTCTGAAAAAATCGTTGATGAAGCTTCTGTCGATCGCTACTCCTTTATCAAAAGTGCTTACCAGCAACGTCGCAAACATCTGGTTAATGACGGTAATGTTTCGGAAGAAGATGAGTTAACACTGGATGAGGAACTTGATGTAGAAGGTGGTGACGTCAGTAATGACAAAACCACAAAATCAAGCTCTGCCCCTGTCAATAAAACACCTGTTCGTGTGAATAGCGCCGCATCGTACTCAGCCCCTGCCCCGGCGAATAAAATGCCTGTGCACTTTCTGGAACTATCAGCACCTGTTAATAAATAACCGAAACCGGATGGATGACCCATCGGTTATCCATCCGAATTCAATTGCAATACGATTAACCATTTCCACACCCCTCCCAAAAAATAATAGCCATCAAAATTACTTTGATACTATTATTTGAGATTGCTAGTTTTGCTGTAATGCTTCATCCTATGATGCAATCTGGCGGTTTTACTTTTTATAATGAAACTTTCCCTGTTTATCCTATTGTTGGGCATCAGCTCCGGGTGCGCCTCTAACCCTGCTGTAAACCAGTGGGCAATAGTCACTCAACCTGCGAAAACGGGCTATAGCACCCAGAGCATCGGAACCTATACTGCCGGCTGCCTAAAAAGTGCGGCTTCCCTGCCCCCGAATGGAACAGGCTATCAACTGATGCGCTTATCGCGGGAGCGCTATTATGGGCATCCAGACTTGATTCGGTTTATTGAACACATAGCGCAGACTACAGCTATACAGTACCGGAGTGTTTTGCTCATTGGTGATTTGGGGCAAGCACGCGGTGGTCCCATGTCAAGCGGCCATCGCAGCCATCAAACCGGACTCGACGTTGATATCTGGTATTTGCTTTCACAAACTGCCGCAACCCGGAGTCTTGGGTTTGATGAGCGCGAAACCTGGAGCTCGCCTTCAGTCCTTGCCGCCAAATCGGATGCCATAGACAGCAGCCAGTGGTCACTGACTCATGAGAAAGTTCTTGAGGCGGCGGCACGCATGCCTGAAGTAGAGCGCATCTTCGTACATCCCAGCGTGAAACGACTGTTATGCACACGCAAGACAGCACATAACTGGCTCAGAAAAATCCGCCCGTGGTGGGGACATGATGATCACTTTCATGTGCGCCTCAAATGTCCAAAGAATAATCATGACTGCCGTGGGCAAGAGCCCATTCCTGAGGGTGATGGCTGCGATGCCTCGCTGGCTTGGTGGTTCTCGGCGGAAGCCAAGGCGGAGGCTTTGGCACCCAAAAAACCGGCACCGCGCCCCTTGCTTCCCCCGCAATGCGATGCAGTTTTGAACGAGTAACAACTCAATACGTCTTCATTAACCCATCAAGCGTCAACCCGCAACTGGGCGCAAACGCATTCATGAAAAACATCACTTCCGGTTGCTCGGACGCGCCGATAGTTAAGGCCAATTGCTCGGATGCGGTTTCAAACTCCCTGTTGCCGGCTTTTAACTCGGCCTGGCATTTGAGATAGGCCGATATTTTATCTGCCGCCTTGATGATTTTTACGTGCTCTTCCGGCATCATGTCGTGATGGATAAGCGCCTGAAAATCCGCCTGTAGTTCTACCGGCAAAAGACCCAGCAATTCTATCTCCGCCTGCTTTTCAATCTGCTTGTAGGCAAGACTGATTTCCTCGGAATGGTATTTGATGGGCGTGGGCAAATCCCCGGTAATGACTTCGGTAATGTCGTGATACAAAGCCGCCGCTGCAACGGCGTTGGCATCAACATTTCCGCCATAATAACGGTTCTTAATCAATGCCAGGGTGTGGGCAATAACCGACACCTCCCAGCTGTGCTCCATGACATTTTCTTCATGGGCATTGCGCTTGAGCCCCCAACGTTTAATCCATCTTAGCCGTGATAAATAGGCGTAAAAGCTGCTTGTTATCGTTGTCTCCTTGCCTAAAGGATGAAGACAAGAGGCGTGAGCAGAAGGGGAAGTTTTCATAGGTTTTTGATATTTATTTCTTCTTGGCTAAGTTAATAGTTTGATTAATCTGCATTTTAAGGCCGCAATCTGGTATCTTGTGTCTCTATTTTACGCGTTACACGCAACACTACTAAACTTAAATATATCATGCTTATTCAGTGGTACCCCGGCCATATGCACAAGGCCAGCAAAGAGGTCAAAGAAATCCTGCCCCAGGTTGACCTGATCATAGAAATTCTCGACGCTCGCATTCCGTTCAGCAGCCAGAACCCGATGCTCGCTGCTCTGCGCGGCGACAAGCCTTGCATCAAGGTGCTCAGCAAAAGCGACCTTGCCGATCCTGAGGTTACCCAGCAATGGCAAACCTATCTGGAACAGGAGCAAGGTGTAAAATCATTGGCGCTGACCATCGAACATCCCGAAAAAATGCGCCAGCTGCCCGAGCTGTGCCACAGGATACTGCCGAATAAAGCCAGCAGCGACAAACCCATTCACACGCTGATCATGGGCATACCCAACGTCGGCAAATCCACGCTGATTAACATACTGGCCGGAAGAGTGATTGCCAAAACCGGCAACGAACCGGCCGTCACCAAAACCCAGCAACGCATTGACATAGGCAATGGCATTATTCTTTTGGACACGCCCGGCATGCTCTGGCCCAACGTCGAAAACAAAAACAGCGGCTACCGACTGGCGACCACCGGCGCCATCAAGGACACCGCCATCAACCATGACCACATCGCCTTCTTCGCCGCCGAATACCTGTTACACCATTACCCTGACTTACTGAAAGCCCGCTTTCAACTGGAGCAACTCCCACAAGGCGAGCAGGAACTCATGGAAGCCATCGGCAAAAAACGCGGCTGCCTTCGCTCAGGCGGACATATCGAGATGGACAAGGTATCCAAAATCCTGCTGTCTGAATTACGCGCCGGAACTATCGGCAGAATCAGCCTGGAAACCCCCGCC
>JBAZTN010000255.1:0-2064 GCA_041661895.1 Methylobacter sp.
TGTGATTTAATACATACAAACCTTCACTCTCTCCCAGTGTTATGATGCGTTTTAGGCCGCTTAGACGTAAAAAATCGAAGGTGGCCTTTTTTTTGAGAAAAATATGAAAAGTATAGAAGTGAAATTAGATAGCGGAAAGAAAGTATTATTGACTTTTAGTGATGAAGTTGGTTATTCTGAAACACTAGCACGATGCTTTAGGGCTGAACAAATGAATAAACGGCAGCATTTACTTGATATTATTGAAGGATGTCAGAAGGAATTGGAGGTGATGTTTGAACATGATGAAAAGTAAACCAAAGATTAGAAAAGAACATGGCTACTGGTTTTGCTTTGGTCGGGGGATTGTAGGCGCGGGCTTTCATCCATCAATTGCTTACAATAATTGGCGCAATCAGTTACCCCTATGTTAGAAAACGCTAATATAAACAAATACTAATATGGCAGCAAGAATTAGCAAGACATTAACTGAGGAATGGAAGCAAAAAATACAAGCTTCTAACCTAATTACGCACCTAGGGAAGTGCGCAGTTGGTGAGATTGAAATGACTAGCCAGCAAATTAAGGCCGCTGAAATCCTACTAAAAAAGGTTATGCCAGACCTTAAAAGCGTTGATATGTCGGCAAATGTCAATAGTAGCGTTGTTCTTACCTTGAGTAAGACTGATGCAGAGCTTTAAACTAACCACAAAGCAAGAAGAAGCCAATAAACTATTAGCAAGCTTTGCAATGTATGTCATGCTCTTTGGTGGATCAAGGAGCGGCAAGACATTTCTTTTAGTTCGCGCGGTTTGCACAAGGGCATTGAAGGCAAACAATAGCCGACACGCAATCCTTCGTTTTAGGCTTAACGCCATCAAAAATAGTATCGTTCTTGATACATTCCCAAAGGTTATGCGTTTATGCTTCCCTGGCGTTACTTATGCATTAAACAAGACTGATCTTTATGCTACGCTTGAAAATGGTAGTGAGATTTGGTTTGCGGGCTTAGACGATAAAGAACGCACAGAAAAGATCCTTGGCATGGAGTTCATAACCATGTACTTCAACGAATGTTCTCAGATCCCATACAATTCAATTGAAACAGCTATAACCCGCCTCGCTCAAAAGGCCAATCAACAAGCCATTGACAACATACCAGAGCAACCACTAAAGCCAAAGCTTTACTTCGACTGTAATCCGCCTTCTAAAGCGCACTGGTCATATAAATTATTTAGGGAAAAGCGCAATCCAGATACTAAGCAAGGCTTGGATAATCCTGACAACTTTGCTTCAATGCAGATTAACCCGTTAGATAATACTGATAATCTTGCGGATAATTACCTTGATACATTGAAAGGAATGTCAAGCAGAGCACGAAAACGCTTTCTTGATGGCGAGTTCGCAGACGCAACTCCTAATCAACTCTTTCCAGAGGAACATATAGACAAATGGCGTGTGACTGACGGTGTTTTACCTGATATGGTAAGGGTTGTTATCGCCGTTGACCCTTCTGGTGCTGATGATGCAGACAATGCAGATAATGATGCCATTGGCATTTGTGTTGCTGGCCTTGGCACAGATGGTAATGTTTATCTTGGCCCTGACCTGACATGTAAAGCAGGGCCTGCCACATGGGGAAAGATAGCAACTGACGCTTATGACAGACACGAAGCTGATGCTATTGTTGGTGAAACAAACTTTGGTGGTGCAATGGTAGCGCACGTCATTAAGACTTGTAGACCAAGGACAAACTTTATCAAGGTAACGGCAAGCCGAGGAAAAGCACAAAGAGCCGAGCCTTTTAGCGCATTGTATGAGCAAGGAAAAATAAGACATGTCGGTTATTTACATGAATTAGAAGATGAGCTTGCAGCATTCTCTACTTATGGTTATACTGGCGAACATTCACCGAATAGAGCTGATGCGGCAATTTGGGCGTTAGCTGCGTTATTCCCTCAGGTAGTTAAGCCTAGGAGAGAAGTGAAAAAAGATATAAACAACTACAGACCAGCTTCTGGTCTAACTGGGTGGATGAGTAATTAATGGCTGAATACGACGAACAAAGCGAAGATAAAGACAAAG
>JBAZTN010000255.1:2074-3889 GCA_041661895.1 Methylobacter sp.
ATGGCCTGCGGACGTCCTTGCAACTAGAGGCTCTGTGCAAGGTCAAACCATTAATGCGAGACCTTGTCTTACTATCAACAAGCTCCCCCAGCATGTATTACAAGTCACAAACGACCAACGCCAAAACAGACCAGCCGGAAAAGTAATACCAGTTGATGATAAGGCAGATGTTGAAGTTGCAAAGATTTTTGATGGCATTGTTCGGCATATTGAATACATCAGCGATGCTGATGTGGCGTATGATACAGCTTGCGATAATCAAGTAACGTATGGTGAGGGATATTTTCGTATCCTGACCGACTATTGTGATGATAAATCATTCGATCAGGACATACGCGTAGCTCGCATTCGCAACTCGTTCAGCGTCTACATGGACCAATTGATGCAAGACCCATGTGGAGCAGATGCTGAGTGGTGCATCATCGAGACAGAACTATTGAAAGAGGAATATGAACACACCTATCCAGATGCATCCCCCATTTCAACAATCCAAGCACAAGGTGTGGGTGATGAAAGTTTAGCGTCATGGATTAATGCCGAAACTGTCAGGATTGCTGAGTACTTTTATGTCGAGCATGAATCAAAGACTTTAAACTCTTATCCTGATGGAACAATTGCATTATCTGACTCACCAGAAGCAAAGCAGCTTAAAGATTATGGCCTTAAACCAAACAAAACAAGACGCGTTGACGTTAAAAAGATTTGCTGGGTAAAGACTAACGGCTATGAGATATTAGAAAAGAGTGATTGGGCTGGTAAATGGATTCCTGTCATTCGTGTTGTTGGTAATGAGTTTGAGGTTGAAGGACGGCTTTACCTATCTGGGCTTGTTCGCAACGCTAAAGATGCGCAGCGCATGTATAACTATTGGGTGTCGCAAGAGGCGGAAATGTTAGCCCTTGCACCAAAAGCGCCTTTTGTTGGGTATAGCGGTCAGTTCGAAGGCTATGAACAGCAATGGAAGCGCGCAAACGTAGACAATTACCCTTACCTTGAAGTTAATGCAGACGCAACCGACGGCATGGGTTCACCATTGCCACTCCCTCAACGCGCAATGCCGCCACAAGCCTCTTCAGGCGTATTACAAGCCAAGGCAGGCGCAGCAGACGATATAAAATCAGCGACAGGACAGTATGATGCTTCATTGGGAATGGCTGGTAACGAAAAAAGCGGCAAAGCTATCCTTGCTAGAGAACGCCAATCAGACATTGGAACTTACCATTATGTCGATAACCTTGCTCGTGCTGTACGCCATTGCACGCGGCAAATAGTTGATCTTATCCCTAAGATATACGACACGCAGCGCGTAGCGCGTATCATTGGCATGGATGGCGAGACAGAGCAGGTAGAGGTTAATCCTGATCAAGAGCAGCCAGTCAATACCATAAAGGATGAGAATGGCGCGGTAATTAAGAAGATTTATAACCTAGGTATTGGAACGTATGATGTTTGCGTAACCACAGGCCCTTCATATATGACTAAACGCCAAGAATCACTCGAAGCTATGGCGCAGCTATTACAAGGGAATCCACAATTGTGGGCTGTTGCTGGAGACCTGTTTATCAAGAACATGGATTGGCCTGGGGCTGATGAAATGGCAGAGCGATTTAGAAAGACTATTGACCCTAAATTACTGAGTGATGATGACGCAGCGCCTGAGGTTGTGGCATTGCAGCAGCAGCTTGAGCAAATGAGTCAAGAGCTTGATCAAACACATGAGATGCTAAAACAGGCCGATCAGTCTATTGAAGCAAAAGAAATGCAGAACAAACATTATGAGACCGATATTAAGGCATATCAGGCCGAAACACAGCG
>JBAZTN010000256.1:0-3887 GCA_041661895.1 Methylobacter sp.
ATGAGGTATTGTTGCAGCAAAGAAAAACCATAAGTAAATTGTGGATGGTGGCTGGATGGAGAAATAAGCGTTATGACTCTGCCTGGCGGCTTTTTTCATCTAAAGTTGCTAATGCTGTTCGTTCCGGCCTGCTTGGAGATAACACGCCGGACACCGGTTGCGGTTTAAAGGTATTTCTAAGAGACGAGTTTCTGAGCTTGCCGTATTTCGATCATATGCATCGCTTTTTACCTGCGTTGATTTTAAGAGCGGGAGGGCAGGTGATATCGGAGCCTGTTAATCATAGGGCTAGAGTAAGCGGTTATTCAAAATACGGTACGTTAGACCGACTTTGGGTGGGAATTACCGATATATTAGGGGTGATTTGGTTGCAGAAACGGGCAAAACTGCCGGAGGCAAAAGAAATTGAACGTAGATAAAGAGACTATCTGGCTTGTTATAGGTTTTTTGGGGCAGGCATTATTTTCTGCTCGTTTTCTTGTACAGTGGATTAAGAGTGAGCGTGAGAAAAAAAGCGTATTTCCTATCGCTTTCTGGTATTTCAGCATAGCCGGTGGCGTTACGCTGTTAGCTTATGCCGTTTACCGGAACGATCCGGTGTTTATCGTGGGGCAACTTACCGGTCTGTTTATTTATTTTAGGAACCTGTATTTTGTTGTCTACGAACGAAAAAACTTGAAAATGGAATAAAGTTAGATCATTCATGTATCAATTCCTATCAGGCAGGCTTTGGATTTTTCTTATTTGGGCATGTTTGTGTGCCGTTAGTCTTTATATTCGGCCGTTATTTCCCGTTGATGAAACCCGCTATGCCGCCGTCGCCTGGGAAATGTGGGTCAGGGATGATTTTCTCGTCCCTTATTTAAATGGGGAGGTATATAGTCACAAACCCCCCTTGTTATTCTGGTTGATGCAGTTAAGTTGGTGGTTTTTTGGCGTTAACGACTGGTCACTACGTCTTATTTCCCCGTTATTTTCTTTGGCGACGTTATATTTAGCCGGTGCAGTTGCCCGTACTTTATGGCCTGATCGAAGGCAGGTTGTAGAGGTTGCACCTCTGTTTTTGCTGGGATTCTTTTTCTGGATTGTTTTCAGCACGTTGACCATGTTCGATATGATGCTGGCTTTCTTTGCCTTGTTGGGCATCTATAGTCTATTAAAACTCGCTTATTCCGGCTTATCTCTAAAATACTGGGTTCTGTTAGGGATAGCCATAGGCGGCGGTGTTCTTAGCAAGGGCCCGGTGATTTTGTTGCATATTTTACCTGTTGCTCTGCTGGCTCCCTGGTGGCGAGGTCTATCAACAGCGAATTTCCGCTGGATGCATTGGTATGCAGGGTTGATTGCCGCCATTTTAATCGGCGCTGCCATCGCTTTGTGCTGGGCAATACCGGCCGGTATCTCCGGAGGTGAGTCTTATAGAAATGCTATCTTTTTAGGGCAGACCAGCGGACGCCTGGTTAATTCTTTCGCACATCAGTTACCCTGGTGGTGGTATTTAGAAATTTTACCGTTATTGTTGTTGCCGTGGCTGCTTTTGAAGCCTTTATGGACTGGGTTAAGAAAACTTACATATCAGGATAGCGGTATCCGCTTCTGTCTGGCCTGGGCATTGCCGGTCTTTATTGCGTTTTCTCTGGTTAGCGGGAAGCGCATCCATTATTTGTTGCCTTTGATTCCTGCCCTGGCTTTGCTGCTGGCGAGGGCCGCAGATGAAATAACTGAGCGCAGTCGCTGGAAACGAGCCCATATTATTGTCATGGCGATACTGGGATCGTTTGGCGCGATTTTAGTGCTGCTGCCCTGGCTAAATGATATTTATCATTGGCGGGCAATATTATCGAAAATTTCACCTGTATGGGGAAGTTTACTGTTTATTAGTGCAGTTGTTTTGGGGTCAACTAAGGCAAAATCTGCACAGGATTCGGTTTTATATGTCTGTATGGCTTCGGTTGCTGCATTGCTTGTGATTTCCTGCGGCTTTTTTGAAATCAAAGCTAATCGATACGATACCAAAGAAGCTGCCCAAAAAATTTCTACCTTAATGGATGAAAATAGAGCTATTGCTTTTTATGGCGGCAAGTATCATGGTCAATTTCATTTTACTGGACGATTAAAGCATGCGTTTGTCGTATTGCCGGGTTTTAATGAATTGTACAACTGGGCTGGGCTGCATCAGACCGGCTATGTTATCGTGACGTATAAAAATTCAGATAAATTGCCTGCATCGCTAATGAGCTACCATTATCCTTACAAAGGTCAAAATATAGGCTTGCTTTCATCTAAAGTATTGCTTGAAAACCCTGGTCTCAGTTCGATCCTGAAACCATCATAGATTTTCATAAGAAGATCTTATTTCCAGATCCTTACAATATTAGTGAAGTCATCAGTCCAGGGCTTCATGTCGAAGTATAAAGGCAGTTTTTGCCAGTTGCCAAGGCTGCTTAGACGCAGCGGTTCCAGTGTTTCGGCATGCTTTGCCATGACTACCCAGTCTGTTGCAACGACCAGCGGGATTTCCTGCTGCGGTTTGAATTCCTCTAGCAGTGCAGCAAAATGCAAATGCTCGGCATGAATCGACAATACTTTCTTTAGTGATAAATGACGGTTAGTGATATGAAATGCTAGTATGCCATGGGGTTTCAGTTTTTTGAAATAAAGCTCAAGCGCTTCTTCAGTCAGCAAATGTGTCGGTACGGAGTCTGAGCTGAAGGCATCCATCACCAATAAATCAAACTTTTGATCCGGTTCTTTTTCCAATGATAAACGCGCATCGCCCACGCGCATCGTTGCCTTGTGAGCGCATTGACTCAAGTAGGTGAAATACGCGGGGTTACTCGCTATGTCTACGACCAAGGGATCGATTTCATATAGCGTCCAGTTTTGCTGATCTTTAGCATAACAAGCCAGGGCGCCTGCCCCAAGTCCGACAACGCCAATATTCCAGTGTTGATCGCTGTTGTCGTATTCTTTAAACAGTTGTCCCATAGGTCCGAGGCGGCTGTAATACGTTAACGGTATTTTGCTTAAGTTTGTAGCCAAACGTTGCGCCCCATGTTTGGTCGTGCCGTGAAAAAGTTCATGATATTTTTCAGGCTGGTTTTGCTCATTGATTAACACAGCTTCACGCACGGCAAGCACACCAAAAAAGGTGCGTTCCTGATACAGCGTATGGGATGACAATCCATGTAAGCCGAGGGCAAGAAAAATAATGGCTCCGGTTAATAAAGCGAAGGCGACAGGCCGCGCTCTGAATACATAGGTTAAACAGGTTAAGACAATCAAGCTGATGACAATGGTATCGAAATACTGGAGTAAATCTTTGACGCTAAGATAAAGAATAAGTCCGGTAATGACGAGAACCGCAGGTAATATAATTTGCAGTGACCAAGTTATTTTGTTTTCGCTTAATGATGATTTCAGCCCAGGGCGTAGTAGTAGGGCTGCAACTATCATGATCGGGTATTCATAAACGGCATTGAAGACAAAGGGTGCAACAAAGGTGTTGAACATACCACCTAACATCCCCGCAAATGACATAATCAGATAATAAGTTGTTAAATGCTGGGTATGCGGCCTCATTTTAGCAAGCTCTCCATGACATACCATCACTGCAAAGAAAAATGCCAGCAAATGCAGAATCAAATAAGCCCAATAAGGCAAGTCCGCCGGATTAATGAAAGCGTAGGCGATAAACGGCAACAGGAAAATTGGTTGCAGCGTTACCATTATGGGATGTGTTAGATCATTCCATTTCGAAAAAACGATGACAAAGGAAAGCAAATAGAGTGTTAAAGGTATGATCCATAGCAACGGCACGGATGCAATATCGGTGCTGATGAAGTTGGTCAGACCTAAAAGCAGGCTAGATGGCACAAAGGCCAGAG
>JBAZTN010000257.1:0-3876 GCA_041661895.1 Methylobacter sp.
AGTTGGGATTTTGATTGATAGAGCGAATAGTTTGCAACGGGCTTGCAGTGCCGGTGGTCGATTGGCCAACGGCCGCTCCTATTTTTTTAGTGCCAAAATCAAAACCAAGATAGGTATCAGTATTTGTTTTGGCTAATAATGGGTCTTGCTTAGCCATGTCCTGCCGGTGCGGTTAATTGATTGATGTTGATACCAATTTGATCGGCCGCAGCACTCCAGCGCAAGTCAATCGGCGTATCAAATAAAATCTGTTTGCCATAAGGTGTATTGAGCCAGGCGTTATCCATAATTTCTTTTTCTAATTGTCCTTCAGCCCAACCGGCATAACCTAAAGCCACCAGATATTGCTCAGGACCCTCTCCGGCCGCAATGGCCTCAAGTACATCACGGGAAGTCGTCAGGGAAATTGTCTCTGAAACAGCCATCGTCGCATTCCAGTCTCCGCCGGAAGTATGTATCACGAATCCGCGCTCCTGCTGCACAGGGCCGCCCGCAAAAACAGTGGCTTCAGCTGCAGCCCGGGAAGTGACTGTTATATCCATTTGTTTGAAAATTTCGTCCAACTTCATGTCCGTTAACCTGTTAATGACTATGCCTAATGCACCGTCTTCACTGTGCTGACATAAATAGGTCACAGTATGGGCAAAATTAGGATCGACCAAGTTGGGCATGGCGATAATAAATTGGTTATTTAAGTAAGTAGCTCTGGTCATGTGCCTTAGTATCGAAGGTTATGATTGACACTGCAAATATTTATGGCGAAGTCATCCCTGACTCATCAGAAAACTTCCAAACCCTTGTTATTACCAAAACATCAAGCTCTTTAAGTAATTCCAAGGGTAAGGGGGCAAATGGAGCACTCATACGGACAATTCTTTTAGCCGCCTCATCCAGCGCAGGATTTCCCGAAGACTGGCTTATGCGTATGCTGTAAATACTGCCATCCGCCTTAATTCCGACATCCATGGTCAAGGTACCGGAAAAGTTTTTCTTGGCCGCTACTTCCGGGTAATTTAGATTACCGGTACGCTCCACCTTACCTTCCCAATCCTTCATGTATTGTGCGGCAACATATTTATGCGCGCTCACCGAGTCAACAAATTTTATCTTGGTTTGCTCGGAACTTTGCTGACTAAGCCTGATTTCTGTGCCCAATTGTGTAATTTGTTGCTGCAATGTCTCAGGCGACAACTGCGGATGTTTTTCAGTATGCTGACCAGTATCCGGTTTGCTTGCCGTGACAACCTTCTTTTCAGCCTTTTCCTGGACAATCGTTTTTTGTACCGCTTTGGGTTTGCTTTCTACTGGCGCGCTCTTTTTGATCTCCTTTACCTGGCTATTTCCCTGGCTGGGGAGTTGTTGCGGGGGTAGCTCAGGCTTCTTGCTAGTTTCCCCTGCGCCTATCTGATTTTCCTGAGCCAGAAATTGTGCATTTTTAGGCGCTTTTTTTGCTGGCGTATTAACCAGAGTAATATCAATGGACCTGCTGACTTTCTCCGGCTGAGGCGCAGTGAAATTCATGCCCAATACAATGACGACATGAACGATAGCCGCTACAAACAAGGCTATCAATAAAGAATCATTATTAGATAGAGGTGCAGGTCGACCGAACATTACCTGATTTGTCATATTATTGAAGGACGTTTTCAATATGATCCATAAGTTGACCAGTAATATTAAGCCCGAATTGGCGATCCAGCTCCTGAACACAAGTAGGACTAGTGACATTAATTTCGGTAAGCGTATCGCCTATTACATCAATTCCGACAAAAATCAGCCCTTTCTCCCGAAGGGTAGGCCCCACCTGGTTTGCAATCCACCAATCTCTTTCGGTTAATTCCCGACCTTCCGCCCGCCCTCCAGCTGCCAGATTACCGCGGGTTTCGCCCTGAGCAGGGATACGCGCCAGGGCATACGGCACCGCCTCACCATTGACCAGCAAGATACGCTTATCACCGTCTTTAATTTCCGGCAGATACTTTTGTGCCATCACATACCGGCTATTGTACTGGGTCATGGTTTCCAGAATCACACTCAGATTAGGATCTCCCTCGCGCAAATGAAAAATAGAGGTGCCGCCCATTCCATCTAGCGGTTTTAAAATGATTTCTCCCTGTTCCCGCAAGAAACTCTTGATTCTGGCGGGCTCTCGGGCAACAAGGGTTTCTGCACAGCACTGCGGAAACCAGGCGGTAAACAGCTTCTCATTAGCATCCCGCAACGACTGCGGTTTGTTTATAACATAAACACCCATACTTTCCGCACGTTCCAACAGATAAGTTGCATAAATATATTCCTGATCAAAAGGCGGATCTTTACGCATCATAATAACATCCAGCTCGTCCAACGGAATGTCCTGTTCAGCGATAAACTCGTGCCACTTTTTCTCATCCCGTTGAACTTTGATGATTCGCGTTCTGGCATAAGCCTTGCCGTTTCTCAGAAACAAATCATTGAGCTCCATATAATGCAACTCCCAACCTCTGGATTGGGCTTCTAGCAGCATCGCAAAACTGGTGTCTTTTTTTATGTTGATATGGTCAATGGAGTCCATGACCATGCCGAGTTTAATAGGCATTATTGTCCCGTTATAATTACTTGAAAAACAAAATAGTTGTCTAATCTATGAGGGGCATTTTATAGATTGTTGTTTACCTTGAAAAGATTTTTTGGTATAAAGCTCGGCTAACTTTTGAATTTAGGCACATATTAGAGGTTAATCATGTCCAGAGTATGTCAAGTAACAGGCAAACGCCCAGTTACAGGTAATAATGTTTCACACGCTAACAACAAAACTAGAAGACGCTTTTGTCCAAATCTGCAACACCATAGATTTTGGGTAGAGAGCGAAAACCGCTGGGTTCGCCTCAGAATTTCCACTAAAGGCATGCGTATCATTGACAAGAGAGGCATTGATGCCGTTCTTGCAGATTTACGTAAATCTGGCGAAAATGTTTAAGAGGATAGAAAAATGCGCGACAAAATTAAATTGATTTCTACTGAAGGCACCGGGCACTTCTACACAACAACAAAAAACAAGCGGACAATGCCTGAAAAAATGGAGATCAAAAAATTTGATCCTGTTGTTCGTAAACACGTTATTTATAAAGAAGCCAAAATTAAATAGTTCGTTAATAACTTCTTTTAAGTTGCCTAGCTAACCACAGCTGATTTCAGCTGTGGTTTTGCTGGTCTTACCGCACTAATATCCCAATCGCTTGACGCCCTGCCCCAAGCAGTCGTCGGCAATTGCTCCTGCATCGCCTAAAGCGCCTACTTTTGGTGTTCTACCTCCTGCGTCCACGCAGTCGTCAATCGCCTTTAAGTTGATCCAACACTTGGGTTATCTTTTCCACCTGATTCTGCAGTATCCGACATTGTTTTTCGGCATGGTCTTTATCAGCCTCAAGCTTTCTATACAGCTGATTGAGCTGACCATTCATCGTTCTGAGTGCTTCATTTTCCGATTTAAGTGATCTTATTTGATCCTCCAGACTACTGCCAGCTGAATTATCAACAGATCGTTCCAGCACATTCTCCTGGTTAAAACTTTCCAGACTCTCGGCAATTGCTCCTGTATCGCTTAAAGCGCCTACTTTTGATGCTCTGCCTCCTGTATCCACGCAGTCGCCGACATGCGTCTCTAATCCATCGTCTATAGGGTAAATAGCAACTTCATTTTCCGTTTCGGGAGAAATACCCTTCATCCCGCCCTTCAAGATCATTGCGGTAATTTTATGCCTGAGCAATAAAAATGCGGCAGCCTCGCTGACCTTGCCATCCCCGCAAACAACAATGACAGGCTTTGCACGGCTTAATGTTTTAAGCTGCATTCTCAATGAGAAAAAAGGCGCATTGATACTGCCATCCAGATGA
>JBAZTN010000258.1:0-1039 GCA_041661895.1 Methylobacter sp.
TTCGCCATTATTAGTGACCAACAATAAACCTGAGGTATTGATATCCAGACGGCCAACAGAAATCCAGCGACTCGTCTCTAATTTTGGTAACTGCGTAAATACAACTGGGCGACCTTCGGGGTCACGACGCGTAACCACTTCACCAGTGGGTTTATGGTAAAGCAATACTCGAGTAGGCTGCTCGGCAAATTTTTCCCAGTGAACAACCCTATCATTGATCTGTAAATGATCGCCGACTTTCAATCGATCACCAAGATTAACAGTATTGCCGTTGATCTTGAGTCGGCCTTCATCTATCCAGCGTTCAATTTCTCTCCTGGAACCGATGCCACCGCGCGCCAGTACTTTTTGAATACGCTCGCCCTCCCCTGCCTGACTGGCAGCGGCTTTTTTCGACGCTTGAGGTAACTTTTTCTCAATCGGTTGCTTCGGCGAACTGCTCCTGCGTTGCTCTGTCTCCTGCATCCTTACTGTCGTCTGCTTCGATGATTTGTTCGTTGATTTCGGAGAATTGCCCGCTTGTTTCGGCGACCTGTTCGTTGGCTTCTTGCTCTTCACTCTTTACCTGCATAGGTTGTTGCATATCATCTACCGGCAAATCGAGATTTTGAATCTCCTGCAAAGTCGGCAGCTCATTTAATGATGTAATATTGAAATAATCCAGAAATTGTTTGGTCGTCCCATATAAGGCCGGTCTACCGGGGACTTCCTTGTGCGCCACTACCCTAACCCACTCACGCTCCAGTAAGGTATGAATGATACTTGAACTGACACTGACGCCACGAATATCCTCAATATCTCCGCGTGTTGCCGGCTGACGGTAAGCGATGATGGCAAGCGTCTCCAGTAACGCCCTCGAATATTTTGGCGGTTTTTCTTCAAACAACCTTGATACCCAGCGCGACAATTCCTGCTTAACCTGAAAACGATAGCCGCTGGCCACCTGCTTTAATTCAACCGGTCTGAAACGGTAATCTTCAATAATCGCCTCTATCGCTGTATGTATTTCCTGCATTTCCGGCTGTTCAATTTCAGGAAA
>JBAZTN010000258.1:1049-3802 GCA_041661895.1 Methylobacter sp.
GAAAAATCTGCTGCACCTGCTTGGGTGTCATAGGGCGATTGGCAGCAAATAAAATGGCTTCAACTACACGTTTAATTTCCACGTTGATTTCACGTTGTTCAGTTACGGAAGGCGATGGCGAAGACTTAGCTATCGGCGCCGGTGGCGGCGGTGGCGGCGGTTCTGACTCGTAATTCGGCAAAGGGTTCTGACTGGATAATATCGATGAGTCGTTCTTTGCTGAGTTCAAGGATGGCCAGAAACGAGACAACGACTCCGTGTCGACCTTCTTTTCGGATAAATAACTGCGAGAAAAGGAGACTATCCGCTCCTTTAAGGTTTTCCAGAATGGTTGACATGCGTTCACGGACAGATAAGGGTTCTTTGATAATTTGGTGGTGACTAAGCTGCGAAGCTCTTTTAAGTACATCCTGAAATGCCAGCAGCATTTCTTTTAACTGGATATCCGGTAAATTCTGTTCGATATCTTTTAATGCCGAAATATCGATACTGATTTCAAATATATCACGCTCGACTCTGGGCAACTGATCAATTTCTTCCGCCGCATTTTTAATAAGTTCATATTCCTGTAACCTGCGAATTAACGTTGCCCTTGGGTCTTCCTCGTCATCTTCTGATTCAGATTGCCTTGGCAACAGCATTCTTGACTTGATTTCCGCCAACAGCGCAGCCATCACGAGATATTCAGCCGCCAGCTCCAGATTCAATTCACCCATCATTTGAATGTAGGCGATGTATTGATGAGTAATCTGGGCTATCGGAATGTTAACAATATCGACATTCTGCCTTCTGATCAAATACAGCAATAAATCCAGCGGCCCTTCAAAGGTGTCCAGCAGCACTTCCAACGCATCGGGTGGAATATAAAGGTCGTCCGGCAGTTGATTAAAAGGGGCGCCGTTAACTATCGCAAATACTGGCAATTCATCCAAAATCTCAGCTGTATCCAGATTCATAAGTGTCGTCATCGACTTCCAATCGCCCTACAACCCGGCAATTGAAAAAAACATTTTCTGCGCAACAAACATGGGATAAGCCAGAATCTTTCCTAAGACATTGGTATATAGCAGTACTAATAAAATAATAAACCCGAAACGCTCCAGACGATTATATTGCCATGCCCAATAACTCGGCAAAATTCCCGACAAAATACGGCTGCCGTCCAATGGTGGAATCGGCAATAAATTAATCAATGCCAATACCAGATTAATTGAAATACCGGCAATTCCGGTATAAATCAGCGGCAATGATATGGCCTCCATCTGTGCGCCAATCGTCACCCCTACCCGGGCTATTAATGCCCAACCGACGGCCATCAATAAATTAGCAACGGGGCCGGCCAGCGCAACAAAAGCCATATCACGCCGTGGATTTTTAAAATTCCGCGCATCAACGGGAACTGGTTTTGCCCAGCCAAAAATAAAGCCGGTGAACGACAGTAATAATAAGCCGGGAATAATAATGGTTCCAACCAGGTCTATGTGCTTAATCGGGTTTAAGGTTAAGCGGCCCAATATCGAGGCAGTATTATCGCCAAATTTTTTTGCCACCCAACCATGCGCCACTTCATGCACAGTAATGGCGAAAATAATGGGCAATATCCAAACCACTATCCTCTGTAATAAAGTCAATTCATTCATCATAACTGTGCTTCCTAACCCAGCATCGGGGCAATGCCCTTGCCCTGTCTGATAATCTCTGTGCCATTGCTGGAAAACTCGATCACAGTCGTCTGTTCGGACTCAATAATCCCGGCATCAATCACCAAATCCAGCTCATGTTCAAGTTTATCTCGGATATCGTAAGGATCTGTCAGCGCTTCACTGTCACCAGGCAATATCAGGGAAGAACTGAACAATGGCTCGCCTAACTCCTGAACCAGCAATTTCGCGACCGGATGATCAGGAATGCGTATACCGACTGTTTTTTTCTTGGGATGTTGCAGCCTGCGAGGCACTTCCCGCGTAGCTTCCAGAATAAAGGTAAAGGGGCCGGGGGTCAAAGCCTTAATCAACCGGTGGGCATCATTGCCCATTTTGGTGAACATTGATATTTGCGTCAGATCTTTGCACACCAGCGTGAAATCGTGTTTATCGTCCAACTGCCTGATGCGGCGGATTTTATCCAGCGCCTGTTTATCACCTATGTGGCAAGCAATCGCATAAGAAGAGTCGGTCGGATAAACAATAACGCCGCCCTTGCGGATTATTTCCACGGCACGATGTATCAATCGCAGCTGCGGATTCTCTGGATGTATTTCAAAAAATTGAGCCATTTATGGGTGTTGAGTGAATTGAAACATAAAACCATTATACCGTACATCCAGATAAGCTGGCAGTTGAAAACAACACGGGCGTCAAACACTACTCACACTTTGATGCCAGCCGAAATAATGACGAGTACAAACACAACGCCTGTGAGCAGAACTAAGCTTAAGGACCTTGCTAACCAGAACCGGGAATTACGTACCGGCGCGGTAAGGTTTGTATAACAGAATGCAGAACAATTTGTCTCTTGAATAGTGCGGTGAAGAATATTTTGCATTTCCATTGTCAACTGATAATAAGCTCTAGGCTCTGTTGACGTTTCATCTCAACCATAAAAGTACCGAGGCAAACGACAGCATCCCCATGTAATTAATGGCTGTTTTCTCATAACGTGTGGCAATTCTGCGGTAGTGCTTGAGCTTGCCGAACATGCATTCAATTACATGCCGCTCTTTATAAAGCCAAAAATCACACTCAATCCCTTCT
>JBAZTN010000259.1:0-3798 GCA_041661895.1 Methylobacter sp.
GTCGGGTTCGATAGTGATGTACCGCTGCAGTAATGGCAGCGACCAGGTTTTTATCGATACCGCCGGAGTTTACGCTAGCGGCCGCGGCCGTAGCCGGTGCATCGGGAAAATAACGCTGTACCAGTGCTGACATGATATTGATCGCAACCACCAGCATGATCAGAAACAGGAACACAATGCCCATTCCGACAAACATTAACTCTATTCCGCTGCTCATTTGTTCTGTCATGATGATTGGCCAGTCTAAAAGTTTTAATTTATGCATTGTATCATAGGCGCAAATGAGAACTAGTCGTTGTTATTTAATCGATAATCTATATCTGCAAGGCAACGATTACTGGAAATAGTATCTTTAGTCCACTTTGGCGGTGCTGTTTTGAAAGCGTTACAATAAGCATTTCACGAACTGGTAAAAATGTAAAAACATGTCAGATAAAGATCACGGTAACAACGAGCAATGGCAGCATAAATTAACGCCTGAACAATTTAGTATTTGTCGTCTGAAAGGTACTGAACCGCCTTTTACCGGAAAATATGCCGATTGCAAAAAAGATGGTATTTATCACTGCATTTGTTGCGGCGCACCTTTATTTGATTCTGCGACCAAGTACGATTCAGGTTCCGGTTGGCCAAGTTTTTGGGATGTCTTGTCTGAAGACAGCGTGACTCAGCACGTTGATACCAGTCATGGTATGCGCAGGGTCGAAGTGACCTGTAAATCCTGTGATGCACATTTAGGTCATGTGTTTGAGGATGGACCTCAACCTACAGGGCTGCGTTACTGTATTAATTCTGCATCATTGGACTTAAAAGAAAGATCATGAGCGCTCATCAGCAGGTTCAAAACTTACTCAATTTTATTGATGCTAGCCCCAGTCCTTGGCATGCTGTTGCAAGCATCGAGGCTCAACTTGCGGCGTTCCAGTTTGTAAAGCTGGATGAAACAGCCAAGTGGGCATTGCAGCCGGGCGGTCGTTATTACGTTGTACGAGATGACTCTTCTATTATTCTGTTTGTGCAGGGGCAAAAACCACTGGTCGAAACGGGGTTTAAAATTGTCGGTGCACATACCGATTCTCCGGGGCTAAGGGTGAAGCCCAATGCTGCCAGCGGTACGGATGGTTTGTTAAGGCTGGGCGTTGAGGTTTATGGTGGGCCTATTCTGGCGACATTTACCGATAGAGACCTAAGCCTTGCCGGACGGATTAGTTATAAAAATGATCAGGGCGGCATAGCCAGTTTACTAGTCAAGTTTGATCAGCCGCTATTGCGTCTGCCCAATTTGGCGATACACATGAACAGGACAGTTAATGAAGAAGGTTTAAAACTGCAAAAGCAGAATGAATTGCCTTTAATATTATCTGCGTTGGCTGAAGAACAATTACCACATGCTTATTTTTCAGCACTATTGCAACAGCAGGCAGGCATAGGCTTGGAGCGTGTTTTATCATGGGATCTGGCTGTGTATGACACGCAAAAAGGCACTTTTTGGGGGGCGGAAAATGAGTTTTATGCGGATAGCCAGCTGGATAATTTATCCTCGTGTCATGCTGCGTTACAGGCATTGCTTGATGAAGTAGTTTTACAGGCCGATAGTACTCTGGTTTGTGCTTTATTTGATCATGAAGAAATTGGCAGTGAAAGCAGAAAAGGTGCCGATGGCAGTTTCCTTACAGATGTCCTGCAGCGCATCGCTTTAGCGGTTGAAACCGATAAAGAAGATTTTGCCAGAGCACTGGCGAAAAGTTTTATGATCAGTGCTGACATGGCGCATGCCTATCAGCCTAATTTTCCGATGGCCTACGATCCTGACCATAAGGTATTCGTTAATAAAGGGCCGGTGATTAAGGTGAATGCCAATCATCGGTACAGCTCAGAGAGTGTTTCGGAAGCGATGTTTGCCGGGTGGTGTGAACAAGCCGGTGTGCCGTATCAGAAATATTCGCATCGTAGCGATTTACCTTGCGGTAGTACGATTGGTCCGATTACATCAGCTAAGCTGGGTATTCGAACTGTTGATGTCGGCAATCCTATGTGGGCGATGCACAGTATCAGGGAAAGTGCCGGTGTATTTGATCATGATTATATGATAAGGGTGATGAAAAGGTTTTTTATGAATAGTAAAATTTCTAATAGTGAACTAAGCTTGATTAATTAATAGGTTACATTATGAATTGAACAGGTACATGTTGCAGTTTTTAATCTTTTTGTACAATAAATACGCTACTCAAAAATGAAGATTATTAATTTATTATGGGCTTCATTTTGTGTGGCCTTGTTGTTTCCACAGCATGTTATCGCTGACGATTCGAATGTCGAATATAAAATAAAAGCTGGATATTTATATAATTTCACTAAATTTATTACTTGGCCTGAAGATAAGTATGAAACCTTTAATCTTTGTATTTTAGGTGAAGATCCTTTTGGCGGGTTAATTGATCCCATCGAAAAACGAACCGCGTTTGGGCGGCCTATTAAAATATTCAGGTTTGATAGTCTTAATAAAGAGCAGTACTGTCATATGCTCTATATCAGTTCTACTATTAAAGATAATCCTGCTATTAACGGCATGTCAGTTATCCGTGATGTAGACAAAAAAACATTAACCATTGGTGAGAGCGAACAGTTTTCTGCGCAGGGCGGAATGATTGGTTTTGTTAATAGACTGGGAAAAATAAAATTACAGATTAATCTAAAAACGTTACAGCAGAGTGGATTAAAAGTCAGCGCAAAATTATTGGAAGTCGCTGAAATTGTTGAGGGAGAAAACAATGATTAACTTTATTCGTAATCTACCTATAAACCGAAAACTACTGCTGATTTTATTATTTTCCAGTATTACCTCTCTAGTGTTTGCTGGTGTGTTGTTGATAGTGCTTGAAATTTCGGATTTTCAGAAGAATACCCGGGATGACTTATCAACCCTGGCTCAAATCGTAGGAAATCGCAGTACCGCTGCATTAATGTTTGAGGACAGGGATTTAGCCAATGAAAATTTGGCTGTGTTTAACAACCTGCCAGACGTTCAAACAGCCTGTCTTTATGATGCGCAAGGTGCTGTTTTTGCACAATTACAAAAAAGCGGGCGGACATGCCCTGTATCAATTAAGACTGAAAAAACCCGATTTGAAGATGCTCATTTATGGATAGTTCAACCAATTATTGTAGATGCTGTGGAACTGGGTACAGTTTATATTCACGCCAATTTGACTCGGGCTTATTGGCACAAAATACAATTTACCGGGCTGGTATTTTTAGTGCTCATTGGGGTATCGATACTGACCTTCTTTTTATCAGCTCCACTCTTGACGCTTATTTCTTCGCCGATTAAAAAGCTTATGGATACGGTTAAAAATATCAGCGATACAAAAAATTATTCGTTGAGAGCCGTTAAAGTTAATAACGATGAACTGGGAGTTCTGGTTGACGCCTTTAATGGCTTGATTAGTACAGTGGATGCACAAAACCAGGCTTTGACACTGGCAAAAGATCGTTATCTGGCGCTTTATGATGGCAATCCGACGATGGTGTTTAATCTAAAGGAAGATGGTCATATTTTGTCAGTCAATCATACAGGCGCTAAACATTTGGGTTTATCGGTTGAAGAATTACAGGATTGTTCTATTTTTGACTTTATTCACGCAGATGATTTGCCCAGTATGCATGATTTGGTTGAACGTTGTTTGACCAGTCCTTCGTTGGTGCATAAGCAGGAAATTAGACAGGTTTGTGAGAATGGACGAATTATTTGGGTTAGAGAAACTGCGAGATTGGTTGAAAATGAAAGCCAGCAAAGCA
>JBAZTN010000260.1:0-3783 GCA_041661895.1 Methylobacter sp.
AGTTAAACCTTAAGTACCGTTACAGAACCATTATATCGCAGAATGCATGCTCGAAGCCGTCCCGACCTATTCAATACACCCAAAATGAGTTTACGCTACCAGATTAATAAAAGAATATTGTTCTCTTCCCTGTGCATTCTGATACTGGGCGGCTCGATAGTCATCTGGCAAGCGCGAAATGCCGTCAACAAAGAAATCGATTCATCCATTAACCTGGCAGTACAATTGATAACCTTTGGGTTTTCACAAGCATCGCAATCCACACACACCGAAACAGACTGGTTGCCTAAGCTTAATTCACTAAAGGAAACCAGACATTTAAGCATTCAGCTCAAAGAGTCATCAGGGAAGATCATCAATTTCACTTACTCCAGGCAGCAAACCGAACACAATGAAACCCCGCCGCAATGGTTTATTAATCTGGTAGAAGGCACTCACTTCAAAGCTGAATACCCAATAACCGGCTTTGACGGCAAACAGCTTACCCTGATTATTAAAGCCAACCCTTTGGATGAAATAACCGAAGTCTGGCAAGAAAGCATTGCTTTTTTTAGCTCATTTTTTCTATTGACGCTGTTTACCTTTTTATCCGTCAATCTGGTTTTTAACAAAGCCCTTAAATCCATCGCCATCATTGTCGATGCGCTAAAAGTGATTGAGACCGGACAATACAAAAAAAAACTTCCCGAATTCGCCACCAAAGAATATGACAGCATTGCCAAAGCCATCAATCATATGACTGATGAGCTGAATGCAACTCAGCAGGAAAACCGCGCATTAACCCAACATACCCTGGAAATACAGGAAGACGAGCGGCAGCGACTATCGCAGGAATTGCATGATGAACTAGGGCAATCACTGACTGCCATTAAAGTTATGGCAGTCACCACCGCTCACGAAAAAACTGACATCAAACAGACCACCGACTCTATTATCAATATCTGTGACCACTTAATGACCGTGGTGCGTTCCATGATGCATCAACTTCACCCACTGGTTTTAACCGAACTGGGACTGAAAGCGACCATGGAAGATCTGTTAAATCACTGGTCGATTAGAGACCCAGAGTTAAAACTCACCATAAACTGCCCTGATGAAGTTGATCATCTGGAGCAAAAAATCGCTATTCAGGTGTTTAGAGTGGTGCAGGAATGTTTGACCAATATTGTTCGCCATGCACAGGCAAAGCAGGCTACCATCAGTCTGGAAATTGAAAATCAACCCACGACGGGAAGAGTACTCCGGTTACAGGTCACCGACGATGGACAAGGCTGTGCCGCTGAAATGATTAAAACCGGTTTTGGATTATTAGGTATGAGAGAAAGAATCAACAGCCTGGGCGGCGAGATCAGAATTCAAACCCAACCACAACATGGCATGAGTATCGTTGCGAGTATTCCAGTGAAATGAAAAACCGAACAAAAGTCATATTAGTGGATGATCATGCCGTCGTGCGTGCAGGTTTCCGACTACTGCTATCGACCGAAGACAGTATTGATGTGATCGCCGAAGCTGAACGGGGCGAAGCGGCCTGTCAGCTGTATCTGGAACAACGACCGGATGTGATGGTGCTGGACTTATCCATGCCCGGCATCGGAGGACTGGAAAGCATACGCCGCATCTGCAACCGCGATAGTACCGCCAGAATACTGGTGTTTAGCGTACATGATGAAATGGTTTATGTGGACAGGGCCATGAACGCAGGAGCAAAAGGTTATATCACCAAAAACAGCGCACCTGGAATTCTGGTGGAAGCAATACAGAAAATAGCCGAAGGAGAGATTTATATTGAACGGGGCTTGATGAAAAATATGCCTGTACAAAATAGCAAGGCCGAATATCAAACCATTATTGATACGCTATCTGCCAGAGAATTCGACGTATTCCTGCTGCTGGCAAAAGGTCTAACCGCCCACAAAATCGCCGACGAACTTTGTCTGGGTTATAAAACCGTCGCTAATTATGGTACGCAAATAAGAAATAAACTCAAGGTATCAAGCGTCGCTGAATTGGCGCATATTGCAATGGTTCTGGGTGTAATGAAAAATTAAGTCTTCGAAGAAATGCGCCAATAGTTGTTATATTGGCTACATGTGAGCGCCTAGTCTTTAGCTTTCAGCATTAAAATTCATTTTAGCTTTAGTCGGGAAACTTGCGGGAGCGGCTAAAGCTGCTCCCGCACAATTTTACTCTAGGCTAAAACTAGCCTGCCTTCCAAGCACTAGATATGTGGCCCCGCTTGGGTAAAATCAAAATCATCGCTTACAGTGATATATTTTTTGAAGTTCTCAATGAACATGCCAGCCAGTTTTGCCGCTATCTCATCAAAATGAGCTTTATCAGTCCATGCGTTGCGTGGATTGAGCAGCGCGCCATCAACGCCAGGCAGCTCTTTGGGTATATTCAGGCCGAAAAATGGAGTTTTATCAAACTCGACATTGTTGATGCTGCCGTCCAGAATCGCATTGATACAGGCACGCGTCGCTTTTATGCTCATCCGCTTACCGATGCCATAGCCACCACCCGTCCAACCTGTATTAACCAGATAGGCGTTAACGCCATTTTTCTCCATCTTTTCACCAAGCAATTTGGCATAGGTCGTTGGATGCAAAGGTAAAAATGCCTCACCGAAGCAGGCGGAAAAAGTTGCCTGAGGCTCGATAATACCGCGCTCAGTACCGGCAACCTTTGCAGTATAGCCGGACAGGAAGTAGTACATTGCCTGCTCTTTGGTCAGCTTGGATACAGGCGGTAAAACCCCGAAGGCATCACAGCTCAGGAAGATAATGTTTTTCGGCAGACCAGCCTTAAGGCTAGGCTCATGATTTTCTATATGTTCAATAGGATAGGAAACACGGGTGTTTTCTGTTTTTGAGCTGTCAAAAAAGTCGACCACGCCGTCTTCGTCATAAACAACGTTTTCGAGCAACGCATGGCGTTTGATGGCGTTAAAAATCTCCGGTTCTGTTTCCGGTGTAAGGCCAATACATTTGGCGTAACAACCGCCTTCGAAGTTAAAAACACCATGGTCGTCCCAGCCATGTTCATCGTCACCGATTAACTTGCGTGAGGCATCGGTGGAAAGGGTCGTTTTACCGGTTCCTGAAAGCCCAAAGAACAATGCCACATCGCCAGCTTTGCCAACATTGGCGCTGCAATGCATGGACAATATGCCCTCAAGCGGCAACCAATAGTTCATCATGGTGAAAATGCCTTTTTTCATCTCTCCGCCGTACCAGGTACCACCGATAATGGCGATGTTCTTTTCGACGTTAAAGACGCAGAAGACTTCAGAATTAAGGCCTTGTTGTTGCCATTTTTCGTTGGTCATATTGCTGGCATTATAGACTCTGAAGTTGGGCGCAAAATTCTCGAGTTCTGTTTCCTCAGGGCGAATAAACATATTTTTGACAAAATGCGACTGCCAGGCAAACTCGGTAATAAAACGGACCGACTTGCATGTATCCGGGTGAGAACCGCTGTATCCATCGGTAACATAAATATCCTTACCGGAAAGATAATCAATGACATCCGCATACAGCTCGTCAAAAATCTCGGCAGAAACAGGTTTGTTGATGCTGCCCCAGGCGATGTTGGCACTGGAGGGAGGCTGCTGGACAAAATATTTATCCTTGGGCGAACGTCCGGTAAATTTGCCGGTATCGACCATCATGGTTCCGTTACTGGCGACGCGACCCTCATTATTGTTCACTTCGTGCGTAAACAGGTCATCGAAACTGAGGTTACGGTAAACCTTACCGACATTTTTTAGCCCCAAACTTT
>JBAZTN010000261.1:0-3744 GCA_041661895.1 Methylobacter sp.
AGCTGGATTATCCATAGTCTGAATTTACACAGTTGGCAGGCAGGCACGAACAGAATTAGCCTGTTCGATTATAAGACATTTCAACAATGAAGAATCCTTACGTAAACCATTTAATATTTTAGTTGTTAACTGTACCCATAACAATCATCAACTTCGTTTTGTTCGCTTTGCGCGTCGTTTTTGCAGCCAGCGGATAAATCCGGTAACAAACAACACCGGACAAGCCAGGCCTGACAAAAACACCAGAATCCGTCCAGTCATGCCGAACGCCTGTCCGGAATGCAGCGGCCATTGCCAATGAGTAAAGACCTCGCCTGCTGTACCGATGGTTGGATCGTCCACGTCCAGTATTTTACCGCTATAGCGATCCATCACCACGCAACGCCGCTGCAACAGACTGCCGGGCGCATCAACGCCATTCTGGCATACCGTATAGGTTTTGGTGGGTTCTGGAGCGCCGTAAATAAAATGCGGACGACCGGTTGGATAGCGTTGCACGGCAATTGCGATCGCTTGATCCATACCGATGGGTTCAGCGTTGGCAACTGGCGGCGTGGACTGGAACCAATATCGGTATGTGACCGGCGAAAACAACTCCAGCACCGGCACCACGTTGTGCGGCAACACCATGTAAACCCCGGAAAACAGCACCGTAATCATCACCAGCGCCGTATAAAATCCGCTGACTTTATGTAGATCGTAATTGAAACGCACCTTACCGGCCCCACCTTTGAAGGTCAGCATCTGCCGCCATTTCCCAGTCAACGGCCACCAGACAATTAGACCGGTCAGCGCCGAGACGATCAATAACGCCCCGGACACGCCGACCACCACCTCGCTGATTTCCGAAGGGAGCAACAAAGCGTAATGCAATTCAAACATCAACCCAATAAAAGTGCTAGGCAGCCAGTCGCTGGAGCGGCCCTGAAATTGTTTGCCGGTGACCTGCGCCGTGTACGGATCGACCGCCACTACCCATCGTTCCACCGCACCGCCAGCGTCGGTAACCGTATACCGTAGCTGGAACGCAGCGTACTCATTGCGCGGATAGGTGGCGAAGGTATGCTTGGCCCGCTGCGGCATCGCTTCCCGGCCAGTCGCAAAGATTTCCGCCAATGGCCGATAACTCGCCTGTACCGGCGCCTCTACCACTAGCATGTCGGGATGCAGCCATTCGTCGATTTCGGCATAAAACACCAGAATGCTGCCGGTGATGCCGTAAATCGAAAGTAAAAGCCCCAAGCTCAGGCCCAGCCATAGATGCACCGCCAGCCAGTTTTTGCGGCGGGTTTTCAGGCGTGATAGTCGTAGGTTTGGTGATTGTTGTTTGGTTCTCGAATCGGCCTGATTCATGTCGGTTTTCATCATTCTATTTTTGTCGAATTGAATGTCAGCTTGCTGGAAGCATACAACTATGCCGAACAGGTATTTATCCTGTTCGAAACGGTTGGCGGATGAAGTGATTACAATAGCTATCGAAACATTTGGAACGGAGTTTCAAACTCCGTTCCGCCTAAGTAGATAAAAAAGGCCATTCACCCTATTTAGCTTTAAAACTCCACACGGATCGATCCCATGAAAGTACGCGGCGCACCTGGCTGTGCCAAAAAGCCACCAAAAGCGGAAGTTTCATAAATAGTTTTATCCAGTAGATTGTTGACATTAAGTTGCGTGGTAACGGTAGAATGTCCAACTTTCCAAGCATAACCGAGAAGAGCATCAACTCTTACATACCCGGGCATCTGCCAAGTATTCTCATTATTCCCTTCTCGTTGCCCTATTAGATACGCACCGGCTCCGAAATTTAAGCCGCGCAAAAATGGCTCTTGAACCGTATATTTGGCCCAGAAGCTACCTGAGTTTTTAGGGACGTTCCAAAATCTGTGCCCTTGATTACCTCGGTTATCCTGTGTGATTTCAGTGTCGGTATAAGCATAGGAGGCAATGAGATTTAAGCCGTCCGTTACTTGTCCTGAAACATCCACTTCTATTCCTCGACTGCGGGCTTCTCCCGTTTGAACAGAAAATCTTGAATTCGTCGGGTCAGCGGTGGCGATGTTTTGTTTGGTCAAGTCATAAAAGGCGACCGTTGTTAGTAATTGTTTATCGAATAATTCCGTTTTGAACCCCACCTCGTGTTGCTGAGCTGTTTCAGTATCGAGTGGTTTACCATTTGATGCCAAGGCAGTATTTGCACCACCGAATGATTCAACATAATTGCCATACAGAGCAAGCCAAGGCCAAGGTTGATACACCATGCCCACGCGTGGACTGAAAGCGTCGTTATTAACTTCCGTCTCATTGTTTCGCGCTGTTTCGATGGAAGTCGAAGCCGCGCCACTGCTTCGTGTTGCCCAATCATAACGTCCGCCGCCCATAATATGCAGCTTGTCGAAGAGGGTAATCTGGTCCTGAAAGTAAGTGCCGTACCAAAATTGGGTCAGCGTACTGAAACTATTAAAATCCTTCGCCGTGGCTAACGGCACCTGTCCATATACCGGATTGAAAATATCAACGATGGGTCTATATGCTGCCGGTGCGGGAGCGCCGAAGAAACCTTGACTTTCAGCCTTTTCCCAAAAGTAATCAAATCCCGCTAAAACCCGATGTTGGGTGCCCAATAATTTTAATTTACCGGTGAGGTCAATATTGGTCGCATAGGTGTCAGTATCGTCAATCGGTCTGGTACTCACATTACGAGTAGCCGTGCGCTTATTTACCGGGTTCACCGGTTGCGGGAAAAACGACGAATTATTAATTTGATAATCAAGGGTGTAATAATGAAAGCGATGTTGGATTTTCCAATCATCGTTGAATTGGTGAGACCAATCAAAGCCAACGATTAACTTATCAAATACAGAAGTTTCATTATCCGATCCAAAACCAAAATAGCGATTGACGGGAATATTGGCAGGTCGATTGCCTTGGACTGGAAGCCCCGTGTAACTGGTACGTGTGTCGTACTGATATTCCAAATTCAAATTGACCTCTGTACGGTCACTAGGCTTCCAGCTCAGTGATGGCGCGAAAAAAACTCGCTCCTGATCCATTTTGTCAATGAAGAAGTCATTGTTTTGATAGGCCATATTAACCCGATAGAGCAGCGAATGATCGTCATTAATAGGGCCGGTCGCATCTGCAGTAGTACGGTATAGATCATATGAGCCAAATTGTTGCTCCAACGAGTAATAAGGCGTATCCAGAGGCTTCTTGGTCACAATATTGATCAGTCCACCAGGTTCAATACGCCCATACATGGCAGCGGCTGGCCCTTTAAGCACTTCGAGCTGTTCCAGGTTAGCCACCTCGTGCTGAGCGCGCCTAATGCGCAAACCATTACGATAGACGGTGGTCGCACCATCTGAGACAAAGCCGCGCATCTGGAAACCTTCATACATGGGATCAGTTGCCCAGAAAATACCGCTAACGTTCTTCAACGCATCCTTTATCCGAATCGCCTGCTGATCTTTCAATACCTGTTTTGGTATCACTTGGATCGACATAGGCGTTTCCATAATGGGCGTATCTGTTTTGGTAGCCGTGCTTGAGTTGGTGACTTTATAAGCCGTTGGGTCGTCGCCTGAATCTGCTTTGCCGGTCACAGTCATCGCTTTCAACGTATTGGGGCCTGCGTTATCGGCAGGTTTAACAGTCACCGTGCCGTTTTCGGCGACGCTGTGGACAAGGCCGCTACCTGCAAGCAACTTATCCGCCGCTTCAGCGGTGGTGTAGTCACCGTTCAAA
>JBAZTN010000262.1:0-3738 GCA_041661895.1 Methylobacter sp.
TTTCCGCGCCGTCTTGGGGTTGATATGGTAACGTTCGGCTAGCTGGCTGACGCTCTCTTCAGACGCTTGTATTTTTGCTCGCGTGGCGTGCGTGGTCGTGGCTGTTCCGTGTAAACTTGTCCCATGGCTTCTGCTCCTTAAGGTTAGAATAAATATTACCAGTTAATTCTGGGACTAAACAATTAGCCGCATAGATGCTGTCTTAAATTTTCTTATAATTTGGAGCAAAAGAGCTGGTTAAAGCTACTGAAAAAGGAGACTGTACCTTCTTAAAAAGGTGCGTGTCCTTTTGTAATCAATCGAATCTGCCCCTCTCCTTTGATTCGAATGTTAGCAGCGTTCCTGTGAACAATCTCCTGAATGTTTTCTAAAAGAATCGCGCCTGTAAAGTTATTCGTATCATAAAAATCATAATCTTACCCCGAAATACTTGAGGCTCTGCGGTAACGCGGGATGGGGTATTCCCGCAAAAACCATTCTTAACACAGCTAATCATTCGCCCTCTCTTAAGAAACCCTTAAGACTTGCCAGTTAAAATTCGTACCATACTAATAAAAAAGGCTTAGCCCTATGAATAAACTGATACTAGCAGCTTCTGTTTTCGTTACATGCAGTTATTTTAGCAACCCAATACAAACAGCCGAAGCATCTGAACATACTTCAGCTACTTCGACTTCCAAAAGTCTTACAGCGAAAGCTCATAAAGCCAAGCATCATCCAAAGGCATCAAAAGACAATCAGCGAGGCACTGCTTCCTGGTATGGCGCTAAGTTTCATGGCAAAAAAACCGCCAGCGGCCAAACATACAACATGTATGCAATGACCGCCGCACACAACACACTCCCACTTTTATCTTACGCTAAAGTCACTAACCTGAAAAATCATCGCAGCGTTATCGTTCGCATCAATGACAGAGGATCTTTTCACGGAAAAAGAAATGTGGACTTATCCTACGCTGCCGCTCAAACACTCGGCATTAAAGGAACTGGCGCTGTAACCGTCACACCGCTTGCCCGTAATCAAGCATTGGCACAATTGAGTATTGACAGCAAAACCAAAAAACGCGGTTAATATAGCCCCCCTGCACTTTTATTCTGACAAAGCCGAGCTTTTTTCTTTGCTTTATCGATCCGCGTTACCAGGCTGATTTTACTTTAGCCATTCCCCACAAAAACAAGCAGACATAAAAAAACCAGCAAACGCTGGCAGAAGTTTTTTTCAAAGCTAAAACCGCATCATTAATATATCTGAGTCCTAAAATAACCTAAGTTCGATTTAAGAGCTCGAACAAAAGTAAAAAATCAGGCTCACGCAAATTAAGAGCAAGACGACCCTGATGCCTTCATGTCAGGGCGGTGCAAGGGAGTTTATTGATTCATTTCCTTCTCATGCTTAAGGCACTCACTTTCCATTTCCTCCCAATGTTTTTTTCCTCTCGCGCTCCATCTCTTGAAAATTTTTCTGTTCCTTACGTTCCATTTCCATAGGGCGTTTTTGCCCCCCCTCTCGCTGCAATTCCATATCCCGCTTTAAGCGTTCCTGCTCATCCTTCATCAGCATATTTTGGAGCGCCCGGTTCACTATATCTGGCGGGTCCACAATAACAATTGATGACAAAAGAGATAGGGATAAAGAAATCGCGCCCCCAACAAAAATTCTATTTATCTTTTTCATGTGTGCTTCTCATAATTTTTATGGAAGAAGAGATGCATTCTGAACCTTTGAATGTCGCGTCAAAGCCCAATTTTATATAGTACTCGGCCACTGCTTTTTCCGAAAGATAGCCAATAGCCGCAGATGAGTTCGAATTATGCGAGTAAATTATCAGTTCTTGATCCTCTTCGTTGATACCGATTTCTTCGAGTTTCGCAGTAGCCTTTGCAATCACCTTCTTTATTTGCGATGAAAGTGCCAGCAGTTTTTTTCAAAACCAAAAACCACATCACCAATATATCTGAGCCCTAAAATAAAAAAACGGGGCCCTACGCCCTACATTGCTGTGGAGTCCCGTTCAGGGATTCAACCGCTAATTAACGGTTGTAGATGTACATCGTAACTTCGAAGCCAAAGCGCAGCTCGTTGTAGCTTGGTTTTTCCCATTTCATATCGAATTACCTCAAAAATTTGTTTAGTTGAAAATAGCTTATTGTCGTGACTATGATGCGGTTCTTCATCTGCAGGGTAGCCTAGCAACGATGAGGAGCAGGCGGCTCTCTGTTAGCCGCCCGCCTGCACCGCATTGCTTATCTTGAGGGCAAGCCCGGACCTGGCTCCCACCAATTCACGAAGCTCGGCTCTGAGCCTGTGCCTAGCAATTGCAGATAGGCTGTCAGATTAGCAACGTCGTTGGTGCACAGGTTATTCTTGAAGGACGGCATACCTTCACCCTCCCCGTTTAGGACTGCTTCGGCCGTTTCGTCAGCTTCGCCGACGAGACTAGGCCCCATGCCGCCGCCGTGGCCGCTCGCACCATGGCAGCTATAGCAATTCATTCGCATATAGGCCCGTCGTCCCTCCACAGCCATGTCATTGGTCGGTTTGACGCATGTGGGTTTGGTTGTTAGTATCGGATCCGCCGCATGTGCGGCGCCTATTCCGCCCGCGAGCAGGATGATGCCCAAGGCCGTGCTGACAATATTTGGTAGAACTCGCATAATCGATTTACCTCTTGTTGTGGTTTTTAGGGGCCGCCCGATCCGTGCCTGACTGGGATGAGGCTGAGCCCGTGAGTGGTTTAATGAGTGGTACGTTGTAAGCAGCCAGAATGTCCTGGATCTCACGCTGTTTCCGTTCAAGGCTTTTTTCCAGTTTTGCCGCAAAAGCCCCGTCGTCTTTCCTGACTCCGATTGAAATGTCAAAGGCGAAGGACTGCGACGGCATCCCCGCGTCGGCAGGAGTTGGCGTCACCACTAGGTCCTTGCCGTATTGCTTCGCGAAAAACCCCCCGATTGGTCCCCAGACGATGGCCACATCGATATCTCCGTTCGCGACGGAGTCCACAATCTGGCCTTGTGGGTTATCAACCGATTCCTCGCCCCACATGGAATAGCCGACGATATTCTCGACAATGCCACGACGGGCGAGGGCATGCGCGGGCGGGGAGTTTGCGCCGTCATTACCGATAGCGTGCAGGCCGATCTTCAGCTTGCGCAGTACCGGATCGTCAAAAGACTTGATCTCCAGATGGCGGCTCCGCGCCGTGACAAAGGCATAGCCGGAACGGTAATAAGGCCGGGTAGAGAGCACCCGCTCGTAACCGTAGGGCACGCCCATGACCACGTCGCAACGCTTCGCCCCCAGGGTATAGCTGATGAAGCCCTGCCGTTGCTTCTCCCAGGCGTAGCTCAGCTTCGCGTGCAAGTCGTCGGCCAGGAGCGCGGCGATCTTGTTCTCGAAGCCTTCCTGCTTCTGATTGGAGAAAGGCAGATTGTCCGGGTCCGCGCAAATCCGGAGCTCGCTTTCCGCTGGTACCGCCGTCGCGCACGACAGCAAGGCAGCGACGAGCGGCACTCGTAGCATACAAGAGAGTTTGTGAGATCGTTGAGACATGCTGCCCTTCTCCTTACTGATAAACAAGATTGCTATTGGGGAAGCTTGTAAACGTGAACCCGGCCACCGTCTTTGCCGCCAGTGCACTTATCATCGCTGAAGACGGCTATGCGCTGCTTGCCGTCAGGACCGGCGAAACTGATCGGGTTGCCGACGGCATTGCATGCCAACTTGGTATTGAACAGAGGC
>JBAZTN010000263.1:0-3731 GCA_041661895.1 Methylobacter sp.
GTAATAATGTTGCCACTCAGCAAGCAATCCATCTAGATTCTCGTCAGTAAGATCAATAGTCGTATAAAATTTGGTTTTGTCTGTTTTTTGTGATCGCTCTACCTTGCCATTGAGATGGGGAGAGCCTGGTTTGTTTGGTCGAAATTTGATTCCTTTCTCCATCAGTTTTTCTTGAGCTCTGCCGGCAAAGAATTCTCGACCTCGATCCGTCTGAATTCGCTGAATCGGGAACGGCATTTCCTCAATGACACCATCAATAAAATCAAGAGTGTTGTTGACTGTACGGCGTGAATACAGTCTTAAAACCCTGTAGCGCGTGCAATCATCAACAGACGTGTACTGATACAAACCAGGGGCGATTTTGCAGGTATCCATCTGAACCCGATCACCAGGCAAAGGTCTGGCATATCGAATATAGTCCTTCTTTTTGCGCAGTTTTTTAATAGGCTTGACCTGATGCTTTTGCAAAACTTTATGGATTGTTGCCAATCCCAAAGACAGGGTATGTTGGCGCAATAACTCACTTAGCGCGCAGGATTTTTCGCGAAAGCTAAAATCGGATGGATCCCATTTTAGCTTTCGCGAAAAATGATCTGGCAATTAATGCCTTCGGCGGCCCGCGTTCGTCCTCCGTCCGTCACGACGCACAACTTCGCGATGCTACGCTGTGCGCCATGACTCCCGTAATGACTTACTGTGAAGCCGTACAACGCCCCACTATGCGGTTTGTGCCGGCAAGAAGTGTTGAACAACAGGACATCCAAAGTCTGTACCGAATTCGTAGTCAGCTAGTTGCCAGGCGAACCGCTCAGTCCAATCAGATTCGGGGACTGCTTTTGAAATATGGAATTGTTGTTTCGCAAGGAATTTCCTACATTAGGAAGGTCATACCATAAATCCTTGAGGATGCGGAAAACGCCCTAACCGGGTTATTTCGAGAGTTACTTCGTGACCTTTACGATGAAATGGTTCACCTGGATAAACGCATCAGTGTGTTAGAACAGAAACTGCAATTAATTAGTGATCAAAGTCAAGATTGCCAACGTTTGCTCACTATTCCCGGTGTGGGGCTTCTGAGTGCAACGGCGTTAATGGCCGCCATTGGCGATATTTCGGTCTTTAAGAAGCGGCATGGTTAGGCCTGGTGCCACGACAGCGCTCCAGAGGCAAAAACATTTCCACCGTGGCAGTCGCATAACCTGTGACAGGGTCCAGCCGAGCATTATTCCGATGGCTGGTGTCTCGTCGGGTTCTGGGACAAAAAAGTGAACTCGTAAATAGCAAACAGATTTGGCAGTACGCGACTAAATTGTGTGGATATAATTCAAGTGATGGCATAAAGGTAACACCTGCACTCTTATAAATCTGATGGCGTCTTGGGCTGCTCGAAGCCGTTGATTTGATAAGGCAAGAGTGCGCGAATTCCATCAGGGCCAGAGGTTTTCATTAGTCTCACTCAAGGCCGGATATATGGGAGCAATATTCTTTTTGTCACCGACGAATTTGTCCTTGCAATACGGGGTGGACCGTATATGACGCCGTGTCGGATGGTCTTGCATTTTGACTACGCTTCCGCTAACGCTACAACTTCGTCAAAACGCTCGACCGCTACGGCTACGCGGGGGTCGTCGTACGTCGCTCCACTACGTTACGCTTCCTGTACTCCTTCCAAGATATCTACTCATAAGAAATTTAAGCCCGGTAGATACCATTTCAAAAGTAAATCGAAAACGTCTGGTTAGCCAATAAACAGAAGGTTAAAATAGCGCCCAACCACATTTTCACTATTTAAGACTTAACGTCTAACGCATCTGACTGAATAATCACATGAAAATAATTTCCTGGAATGTCAATGGCATTCGCTCGGTACAAGGCAAAGGCTTTGCCGAAACACTCGCACTACTCGATGCCGACTGCATTCTGCTGCAGGAAACCAAGGCTCAGTCCGATCAGATCGACAAGGCGCTGGAGGGCATTGACGGTTACCGTATTTATTCCAACTGCGCCGAACGCAAGGGCTATTCCGGCGTAACGATCTTATCCCGGCAGGAACCGCTGCAAATCATCAACGATATCGGCATTGTCGAGCATGATCGGGAAGGCCGCGTGATCGTCGCCGAATTCGAACATTTTTTCCTGCTCAATGTGTATGTGCCGAATTCTGGCGAGGCATTGGCCCGGCTGGATTACCGTCAAACCTGGGATCTCGAATTTCTGGCCTATTGTCAGCAGCTGCAAAGCAAAAAACCGCTGATCGTCTGCGGCGATTTTAATGTCGCGCACCAGGAGATCGATATCGCCCGTCCGAAGCCGAATTACAATAAATCGGCCGGCTATACCCAGGTTGAAATCGACGGGTTCAGTCGTTTTCTCGACGCCGGACTGGTCGACACCTTCCGGCATTACCATCCTGACACTATTGCTTACAGCTGGTGGAGTTTCCGCGCCGGTGCCAGGGCAAGAAACGTCGGTTGGCGAATTGATTATGTGTTGACCAGCAAAGCGCTGGTCGGCAAAGTCAAGCAGGCCTTTATTCTGCCGGACATTACCGGTTCGGATCATTGTCCGGTCGGCATTGAGATTGATCTTTAAGGACTCTTAAGCTGATGCCTATACGCGAGCAACTGATGCGCGCCCACCGCGTTGCATTGTCGAATTGCCGCAGATGCCCCGAGATGATCGGGCCGGTCGTGAGCGGGAGTCCGGTTCTATCGCCGATTTTACTGATCGGGCAGGCACCCGGTGATAAAGAAGGCGGGTTCGGGAAACCGTTTGCATGGACGGCCGGTAAAACCTTGTTCAAATGGTTTGAGCGCATCGGGCTTGATGAGGATACTTTTCGGCAGCGTGTCTATATGGCCGCTGTGTGCCGCTGCTTTCCGGGTAAAAATCCCAATGGCGGCGATCGCGTGCCGAGCCTGGCCGAAATCGGAAACTGCTCGGGTTGGCTGCAAGCGGAAATCGATTTGCTTAAGCCTGATTTAATCCTGCCGGTCGGTAAACTGGCGATTAGCCAATTGATGCCGGTTAAAAGACTCAACGATGTGATCGGTAAACTTCACCCTGTTACCTTTCACGGTCATCGCACAGAAGCGATCCCGCTACCCCATCCGTCCGGCGCATCGACCTGGCATCGGACCGAGTCGGGCCTAGCACTGCTGGAATCAGCATTGACCATCCTACAAAAACATCCGTCCTGGCAACAAATTTGCCAATCCCGTATGCCGGATAAGTTATAGAGGGGTGTTAACGTACGAGTCCCAATAATTCGGCGTAGCAATTATTGGGACTCGTACCGCACCGTTAACTTGCTAGACTCAAACCCTCAGCAACGCCTTGGCCATTCTTTCGGAAAGTTGTTCTTCGACAAATTGCGGTTCGTTGGGTGGATATAGCTCTACTTCATCCAGTTCAAAGTTATATTCTTTGCCCAAAGTGATCAGTTCTCTTATTTTTTGAACAGCCAACAGTTTTTCCTTTAATTCGGGGTCTGTTTTTGCATGTTCAGAGAATGCTTTTATTTGTGCGATTGACATGGTGTTTACTCCTATTGTTGATAATGACTGCAATGCAGTTGATGAAAAATTTTGTGTTCGCTACACGCTATAAGGCGTGTTAATCCAGTCTTTGAGTACCGCGACATCACGTTCTGGCAAGTAAGAAAAATCTCCGCTGATATCCTTGAAAACCGCTATGCCGCAGTTCGGGGAAACCAGCTTGCCTTTAACCAT
>JBAZTN010000264.1:0-3719 GCA_041661895.1 Methylobacter sp.
TTTCAAATCCTGATCCAGTAACACGCGTTTTTCTGCCAGCACGGCCAGTTCTTTGCGGCCATCAATAGTTTTCAGGTATTCGGAACGCCTTTTCCATTGCCAGGTATCAAACCAGGTTGAAGGCGTCAGTCGGTCCTGCACCTCTGTTACAGGTGTTTCTAGCAGGGCTTTTGCCCATTGTTCAGCGCCTGAATGGGCAATCTTGTCAGTGATTCTCAGCACAGTATTCATCGGTGTCACCAACGTTTTCAAACGGTTTAGTTCAGCGATAAAATCCTGCCATGTTTTGATCACCTGATCAGAGGTATAACTAATATTGCCAATACCACTGTTAATAAACGACAGCATCTCATCGGCGATTGGAGAGTCTGAGTGCTTCAGTTTATTGACCAGGTCATCAAGTTTCAGACGTTGAGCCCCTAGTGTTATGCGGGAGGTGTTAAGCTCGATAGCCTTGATGGTTCTATCAATTTCATTGCGTTTGAAAAGCAAGTCATCGGTACTAATGCCATGCGGAAACAGCTCACATAATTCATTTTTGACTGAAATCCAGGTGTTTTCGGCAATGTTTTTGGCATCGCTAATATCTTTATAGGTGGCTTGCAGGGCTTTAACGTTTGAACCATATTCGTAGCTTAATTTGGGTAATGCTAATTCTTCGCCTATATGATTCCATTTGATCATGTATTTTTTTACATCATCCTGAAAGTGCATATAGTTCCTTACAATTTCCCACTGATCAGGTGATCTGGGATGCTCCCCGTCGATTTTCACGCGCGCCAACAAGGCCTTTTCTTCTTTGTGGCCAAATCCAAAAAGCCCGAAGGCACTGTTGCCTCCTGACAGATTGGTCAGCGCTTCGTCTATTTCGTTTTTGTAGGGTCCCGGATCATCAATCTCAACCAGGGTCTTGACATAAAAGGCTCTTTTTTCGATCAACCCCGGTAACGGATGAATTAATTCCTGAAACATATGAATGTATTCATCATCACCGTGAACCCCAACCCAGGCATTAAAGAGTTTTCTAAGCCATTCAGTCTCATTAAGCCGGTCCAAAAAGTCGGCCATGATGGCTAAGGGCTTGATTAACGCTTTGGCACGCTCGACTGAATTCTCAAGCGATGCAGCCAAGAGTGGTATATTTTCAAATTTTGCATCTTCTGAAAGCTTCAAAGAAGCAGCCAAATCCTCATGAATAGCAGCCATCAATGCTGAGTCAGGCAAGTCCTCTACGACTGGAACAGTCTTGCCGATATAGACAATAGCTTTTCCCAATAGCTGCCTTGCCGCTCTGATTTCAGCAATGTCGGCATCGGTGAATTGCGGATTAAATTCTTCTGACAAGCCCAAAGTATCCGTCAACCAGCCATGGTCTTCCTGGCTGGCCATGACCTGCTCAGCTAACTCCATCGCCGTCATGGCGGCCGTAGAGCCTGACAATTCTTTTGCTATGGGTTGTAACTGTTTTAAGCCCCAGGCTTGTATTTCAGCATCAATGTTTTGAATTGCTTGTTTTAATTGCCTAGCTCTGCTGTCATGACTTTCGGCTTCGCGCGATAAATCCTGGATATTGGTTTGACTGATCAGGCTAGCCAATAATTGAACAGCGCCTTCCAGTTGCTTGAAACCTTCTCGTTCATTAGTCAATAAACTAATGGTTAATTCCTGTAGTTCTTTAGGAATTTGTTTTTGCAAAACCGTCAGGGCTGCTTCGCCTTTTGATGTCACCAAAACACTACGTCCGGTCGCCAGATAATGACAAATAATATTGGCGATGGTATGTGTTTTACCCGTTCCTGGAGGCCCCTGAACGACAACACCGTCACTGACATCCAGACGCTTGATTATCTCAACTTGAGCATCATTGTAGGGTTTGGGGAAGAACAGTTGCATCTCATCAGGTAATTCTTCTGAAGCTTCACCGCCTTCTGATGACAGCCCGGAATTTAATAAAACCGGTTTTTTATCGGACAACTCGGAAACCAAACGGTGTGCCGGTGCCGGTAATTCAATCGCTTCATTGCCGTCAAAAAGAATCTGAAAACGTTCAATATCCTGGATAAAACTGGTTATACTGCGCGGTCTTGCATAAATACACCAGCTATCGGTTACTTGCAGTGTTTCACTGATTTGTGGCGGCTCTCTGTTTCCCTGATCAGGATTAACATCCGGCCAATATACGGCATTTTTACTTAAATAGATGACCGCCTGCTTTAATACCTGCTCAAAGCTTTCATGAGTGTAAGGTGAAAATTCGATATCTTCAGATAACTCGGCATAATAACGCTTGGTATATTTTGTCAAGGCGTCAACGCCTGGATTGCCCAGAGCAAAATAGGCATTACCGGCTAATGCAGGCTCAACATTTCTGGGTCTGATTAAAATGGCGCCATCTTTACTATCGAACTCTATCTCAACAGGTTTCTCAAGCAACGGATGATCGATACCATAACCTTCACATAGCCAGCGACTGACACCCAATCCCCAGATTAATTCAAAGGGCTGATCCTCACCTTGTGTTTCGATAACTTGTTGAAGCCCGAATAGAGCATCATAAATTTTAATCGTTTCTCTTCTTGGTTTTTCTTCAGACGACCAAAGCGCCCACTGTTCATTAATGTAACTATCTATCGATGCCTTTATTTCGGGTTGGTTATCTAAGGTTAAAATAACATCCTTAAATTTAATATCAGTCAAATTATCGCTGATATCACTTTCACTGATAGAAGACGAAGCGAGTAAATCTTCCGCCTCTTTTCGCCACATCGTTTTAATGATTTTGTCTTGAACAATTACGGGGCTATCTGGATCATTCTTGATTGTAATCCAAGACTCGATCAGCTGGTTTGGCGGCGGTGGTGGATTACGTATCAAACGATCAATACGCAGCCAAATGGGCTCACCTTCGTTATCAATAATATTATGCTGAACCCCCACTTTTCCCTTTGTGTGATGTTCACTAATCATTACCTGCTTGTAATCTTCAACCTTAAAAAAGGGCCTTTGATTTAATGAACCCAGATGATGAACATAATTTAAAAGATCTTTTATCCGTTTCTGAGAGAGTTCGTCTAAGCCTGTTGGTAAGTTAGTTGTCATTTGGTCAATTTTTTAGGGGTAGATTCGCATTAAGCTAGGTGTAACGGCCCGAAGACATAAATCGCAAGACTTGCATCCGTTTTTTCGATCCAGTTTATTTGCAAATATAAGGTATCTTCAGACCATAATAAATACAAGCGAGCCAACATTATGTCAATCAGCGTCATATAGTTGCTAATAAACAGCATCAGAATTTACTGTACCTGATCATTATCACATTGTTTTTCAATATTTATTAGTCTTGTAGACTGATAAAATAGACGCTGAAAGTTATAACTTTTGAATGCTTATTGACAACTGTCGGCCTGCTGTTGGCCTACCCATTTTCGAATGAAAACGGCTTTTTGTGTTGCGATTTGTTGTGGTTTTTTATTCTGAATGTTCCCATGAGTTTCCCACAGGCATAAAAAAACCAGCGTGAAAGCTGGTGTTTTTACTAAATTACTATGTAATTCAAAGGCCTTTGTAGTGGGTCGTGCGCGATTCGAACGCGCGACCATCGCATTAAAAGTTCGATGCAAACCTATATCAAACAACTGCATACTACGTATAACTCCCTATAATCAACAGGTTATCAGACATCAGATATCGTGTAAAGTCGTTTAAAGTAGTATGAAGAA
>JBAZTN010000265.1:0-3636 GCA_041661895.1 Methylobacter sp.
AGGTACGCTTTAGAATCTGTGGTGAAAAACTGGCATTAATTTAGTTGCTGTCAGATGTTACGCAAGCTACCAGAAGTGCCACAGAGAGTAACAGTTTATTTTAATGGTGCAACAAACAAATCTTTACCAGTTTTTACGGCCAAAGTTGTTTATGGGTCGATATTTGAGCTGTATTAAGGTTTAATCATTAATAATGACAATAAGGAGGGCGTCCTTTTTCGCAACTAAGGAGTGATTGATAATTGATAGAATTAAAGAAAACGGAAAGTCCATCTGTATCAACGAATTCAGAGGATATGCACATAGAAGCTCCTCTGGTTGAAGTCACCATTGAGATACCACGTGGTAGTTTTTTGAAGCGGGGCTCCACTGGAAAATTGGATTTTATCTCTCCCTTACCCTGCCCGTTCAACTATGGTTCGATTCCGGCATTCATCGGACTGGACGGTGATCTTCTGGATGCGGTAGTGCTCGGCTCCCGCCTTCCATTGGGAGCAACGGTAATAGTTCATGCTTGGGGAGCTATTAGAATGATTGACGGGGGATTGTATGACGATAAACTGATATGCAGTCGTTCACCAATTCCCACTTGGAAGCAACGGCTGATTCTTCTTTATTTTATGATCTACGCCAAGGCCAAAAGTCTGCTTAATCTGACAAGAGGCCACAAGGGACGTAACAGCTGTGAAGGCTGGCATGAGGCAGAGAGTGCCTTGTCGAGAGCAACACCCCGTCCTCATGTTGACTGGAAAGGACCAGTAACACCTTCTAAAGGACACTAATTGAACCGGTGAACATCTGGCACTGAAACTTCCAACAAACGGAAAACGAGCAAAGTGAACAGAAAGGATTCTTGGGCCAGTTAAAGGGGTTATTCGGCACCTTTAGAAATGCTACTGCCCATGCTCCAAAATCATTTGGATGATTTAGGAGAAAGATGCGCTCGACTTACTTTTTTAGAACCGTTGTTTATCGATGACTTGATTCCGCCATACGAGCACGAGCGATGTATGAGGGCAAAGTTCATCACTTCGTCCCAAAAAATACTGTGACAGAAAATAGCTAAATTCGTTTGGCTCCAATGACTCCATTGGAGCGGGGCTGACTACTGTGATCGGCAGCTCGACCCATTGCCGCCCTTCACAGCAAATTCAAAATCCGGTTTTTGAGCTCCATCTTTTGGCCAATGCCTGTATAAACTTGTTCAACAAACGGTCATTTTATGGACAAATGTGGTACAGATGGAAATAGGCTGGTTCCAACCTAAAGCCAAACGGTTAGTAGCTGGCTTACCAAGCAGAAGGCGTTCTTTGTTTACTCCGCTAAATTTCGATGCGGATACCCAGCTCAATGACACGCTCAATGGGGATTTTGAAAAATTCTATCGCGCTTGAAGCATTGTGGAATAAAAACCTGAATAAGGGTCTGCGCCATTTAGGCATAGGACTTTTTTTCCGGAAAGAGATGCGTTCACTGCCGATAAAAAACGATGTCTGCTTGATATCGATTTTTAATCCTTCCTGAATACACTGCTCTAAAGATTGTCTGACATCAGGGCTTTGATGAAAACCATAGTAAAGTTTAACCCGAAAAAAATTGTTATTTTTACCAAATGCGCGAACTTTGAGCCGGTGCTCCACATCAACGTATGGCACATCTTTAGTGACAATGGTTAATACAACAATTTGTTCATGCAGCACATGGTTATGCTCAAAATTGTGTAAGAATACCTGTGGTACACCATGCACGCTTTTAGCCAGATAAATAGCTGAACCTTTAACGGTTACTGCCTGATGACTTGTTATCTTATCTTCCAGATCCTCAAATAACATACGCTTCTCATCCAAATATTCTGCCAACAATGTGCGGCCTTTAATCCAGGTGGTCATGATCAGAAACAACACGGCTCCCACCATTACCGGCAACCAGCCGCCTTCGGGTATTTTCAGGCTATTGGAAAGAAAAAATAACAAATCGAAAGTCAAAAAAATGGAGAGAAAACCGATACTGGTGGCTCTATTCCATTTCCACAGTTCCTGAATCACGATAAATGCCAATATCGTCGTTGAAATCATGGTGCCGGTTACCGCCAGTCCATAAGCGGAAGCCAGCGCCGATGACGATTTAAAACTCAGCACCAGGATAAATACCGCAACCATCAACAGCCAGTTCACGGCAGGAATATAGATCTGCCCCATTTCGTCGCCGGAGGTATGGAGAATGTTCATCCGTGGCGAGTAGCCAAGCTGAATAGCCTGTCTGGTCAGGGAAAAGGCACCGGAAATAACCGATTGCGAGGCAATGACGGTTGCCAGCGTCGACAGGATTAACAAGGGATACAGCGCCCATGTCGGCGCCATCAAATAGAACGGGTTTTCTATCGCTTCAGGATGGCTGAGCAACAACGCGCCTTGACCGAAGTAATTGAGCAGCAAGGCCGGAAATACAAAGCTGAACCAGGCATAGCGTATCGGTTTTAAACCGAAATGCCCCATGTCTGCATACAGGGCTTCGGCACCGGTGATCGTTAACACTACCGCCCCCATAATTAAAAAGCCTTTCCAGCCCAGTTCAATCAACACATGTACAGCGTAATAGGGATTGATAGCCATTAATACGCCTGGTTGTTGAATAATGTTGACCGTTCCCATGATAGCCAACACCACGAACCAGATACACATGATCGGCGAAAACAGCTTGCCCATTGTCTCTGTGCCCTTGGCTTGTAAAAGAAATAGCCCCAACAATACCGTAATAGTCACCGGTAAAACATAATGTTCTAGTTTGGGGGCAATGATTTGCAGCCCTTCAACCGCGCTGAGCACCGAAATGGCGGGGGTAATAATACTGTCACCGTAGAACAGTACAGCTCCGATCAGACCGGTGGTAATGATGAACCGGGCTTTCTGCGGATTAAATTTGGCGCCTTGTAAGGCCAAAGCCAGCAAAGCCATGATTCCGCCTTCGCCCTTGTTGTCGGCCCGCATGATGAAAATCGCGTATTTGGTAGCAACAACCAGGGTCAGCGACCAAAAAATCAGCGAAAGTACCCCGAGAACATGGGTTGTGTCCGTGGTTAATCCGCCATGGAAGACTTCCTTGACGGCATATAACGGGCTGGTGCCGATATCGCCGAACACGACACCTATGGCACTGAGGGTTAATCCGGCGAATTTTTGTTTGGAATGACTCTGTGAATCTGTCGACATAGTAAATTTCAAATTATAGTTTCCTAGATAAATAATTTTCAGACCACCACGTAAAAATCACGCAATAATCGCAAAATCCTCACGCATTTTTTCATAACACAAATAATTTTACTGGCATCTTGTATATATGTTTTGAAGGTCCCTGTACCTAAGGTTGGATTAGAAGTTGACTGAGAAATCGGTAGAGAACAGGAATTGATCCTGCTTGGCATTACCGAAGGGCCGGTACTGACCGCCAGTGGCAGCAACCGTCCCATCCGCCCAGTCATAACGAACGTTCGGACGCACATTCAGCCACTTCATTGGCTTCCAGTTCAGCCCCGCAGTGACGGCGTAATAACTGGCAGCATTACAGGTACTGTTGTTAGCCTGGCCGCCAATGGCGTAACTGTTTCCTGAGCCGTCGGTAGCGGCAGCTACACGACCC
>JBAZTN010000266.1:0-2509 GCA_041661895.1 Methylobacter sp.
TAGGAAAGGTTTCATGCGCAGGGTTGATAAAATCAGGCGTGTTGATAAGGATAAGAATAAGAACTAAACCTACCAGCCAAACTCCAATACCATTCTGATAGAAACATAGAGTATAAATAATATCGCAGCCACATAGCTGATGAAGCGTAGTGGGTTGTTTTTGATGCTATGTATGATTGAAATGTTTTTCCCTTCTTTTTTGAGTTGTTGGTATTTTTCCCGTTGAGCCATCATTCTTTGCTGGTGGTATTCGTTAAGCAATTGCCTGGCTCTATCAAGATCTTCGTTCTGTTTCAACCAGATTGCGGGCATTGAAGCGCTCCAGTTTCCGGCAGATGTCTCGTAATAATCAAGCTCATTGGCAATTAACAATTCGCGAATTTCATCAGCCTCGTCTTCAGGTACACCTCTAAGTGAAAATAGTAATATCGACATTAACGTTTTAATGGGTGTAGTTGCGTAGACGGAGAGTTTATAGCATCCCTATAGTTCAGCCAATAGTCTACTCATCATGGTTTCTGCCTGGTGCAGGTAGCCTTGTCCAAACAGGTTAAGGTGATTGAGGATATGATAGAGATTGTAGAGAGTTTTCCTGGTCTCATAACCGGACTCCAGTGGATAAACAGCTTTATAAGCGTCATAAAATGATTGACTGAATCCGCCGAATAATTCGGTCATCGCCAAATCAGTTTCCCGGTCACCAAAGTAGCAGGCAGGATCATAAATGACAGGATTGCCTTGCTCGTCAGCAGCAGCATTGCCACGCCATAAATCACCATGCAGTAGGGCCGGATGCGGCCGGTAACCGGAAAAGAATGGCTTCAGTTCGGCGCAGAGTTTTTCGCCCTGTGTTTGTAGGCGGCCACCATAACCATTTTTAGCTGCCAGTTTTAATTGATGTCCCAGGCGCTGTTCCTGCCAGAATGTTATCCAGTCACTGTACTGGCCGTTGACCTGGGTACTGCTGCCAATGGTGTTGTCGCGGTACCAGCCAAAATAGGCTTGTGTTTGCTGATGCATTTGCGCAAGCTGTTGTCCTAGCAACCGCTCGGAATGGCTATTCAGGTTATTTAGCGCGATATATTCAAGAACCAGAAAGGCATGCTGATCAGTTTTTCCGCAAGCAATAATGTTTGGTACGCGCATTAGCCGGGATTGCGCCACATGCTGCAAACCCGATGCTTCGGCCTCAAACATGGCCAGCCGATCAGGGCTGTTGAGCTTGACAAAATAACTTAGGCCTTCCGCCTGTAGCTGATATGCCCTATTAATATCGCCACCTGCCAGTGGTTTGGCATTGATCAGCTTAAATGGCCGCTGTGTTGCCGATTCAATGTGTTGAATAATGTCGAGGCAATTCATTGTTGCGCTTTAGTAGAGTTTCCCAAATAAATCCGTATAAGTCAGGTAGAGCCGCATGTCCAGTTCAAGCTGGTGATAAGACGGTTCCATGTGTACACATAACTTATAAAAAGCCTTGTTATGATCCTTTTCTTTTAAATGAGCCAGCTCGTGTACCACTATCATTCTTAAAAATTCCAGCGGCACATTTTTGAATAGTGAGGCAACCCTGATTTCGTTTTTTGCTTTGTGCTTGCCGCCCTGTACTCTGGAGATAAAGGTATGAAGTCCCAGGGCATGATGAAGATCTTTAATTTTATCGTCATAAATTACTTTGCTAAGCGGCTGGGATTGTTTGAGCAAATCATTTTTTATTTCAATGGTATAACCATAAAGCGCCTTATCCGTTCTAAGGTCATGCGTGACAGGATATCTTTTCAATATCATCTCGCCCAATTGGTCTTTATTGATAAGCAAACGTACCTGGTCGGTTATTTTTTCAGGATAGCCGGTTAAATATTTTAATTCTTGCATGTGTTATTTATCCAGAAAATGAGTATATCGAAGACGACTGCATGGATGCAGGAGGTAGAGCAATGCAGGAAGCAATTGCCGAAGAAATGCCACTTTTGACCATAATTCTATGGCAATGCATCTATTTTCTAGGATAATCATTCCTATCTTACAAATTGAAACGTCAAAGAAGCAAACAAAAGATGAATAACCTGTTAAAAAATTCTATCTGGATATTAATTGCCGCTCTCGGCGCAGCAGCCGTCGGCGGTATCGCCTTGAATCGTGGCGAGAGCATCAACACGCTGTGGTTTGTTACCGCCGCCTTGTGTGTGTATTCCATTGCCTATCGCTTTTATGCGGCGTGGATTGCCGCCACGGTGCTGGCGGTTGACGAAACACGGGCTACTCCAGCCGAGCGGCTGGATAATGGCCGTGATTTTGTGCCGACCAATAAATGGATAGTGTTCGGTCATCATTTTGCGGCAATTGCAGGGCCTGGGCCGTTGGTGGGGCCGACACTGGCTGCGCAGTTCGGCTATTTGCCGGGGACGCTGTGGATATTGTTTGGCGCGGTGCTGGGCGGATGCGTGCAAGATATGGTGACGCTGTTTTTGTCCATCCGGCGCGATGCCAAAAGTCTGGGGCAGATGGC
>JBAZTN010000266.1:2519-3613 GCA_041661895.1 Methylobacter sp.
CTGGGCGTATTGGGCGGTACGGCGGCGCAGATTGGCACGTTTGCCATAATGATCATACTGATTGCCGTGCTGGGACTGGTGGTGGTTAACGCGATGAAGCACAGTCCGTGGGCGACTGCTACGGTGTCGGCAACTATCCCGATTGCGATGATAGTGGGTCTTTACATGCGCTATTTTCGTCCTGGACAGGTGCTGGAAGCCTCTGCGTTGGGCGTGGTTTTGTTATTGCTGTCCGTGATGGGCGGCGGCTGGATTGATCACAATGAAACTTTGCGTGTTTGGTTCGATTGCGAAGGCTTGACGCTGGCGTGGTGGGTGATGGCTTACGGTTTCGCCGCAGCGATCCTGCCTGTCTGGTTGTTGCTTGCGCCGCGCGATTATTTGTCGACTTACGTGAAGCTGGGCACCATCAGCTTGCTGGCGGTGGCGATTATCATGTTGCAGCCCGAAGTAAAAATGCCTGCGCTGACGCAGTTCATTGACGGCACCGGGCCTATTTTTGGCGGCAAGTTATTCCCGTTCGTGTTTATTACCATCGCTTGCGGAGCGATTTCCGGTTTTCATGCGCTGATCGCTTCCGGCACCACGCCAAAATTGCTCACCAATGAGCGCGATATCCTGATGATCGGCTACGGCGGCATGCTGCTGGAGTCCTTTGTTGCGATCATGGCGATGATGGCGGCGACTGTGCTTGATCCCGGCGTGTTTTTTGCGATTAACAGCCCGGCGGGTGTGGTCGGCAATGAGGCTGTCGATGCCGTTGCCAAAATTTCCTCGTGGGGCTTTCCGGTCACGGTAGAGCAGATGCAGTTGCTGGCCAATCAAATGGGTGAGGCAACGCTGTTTGCCCGCACCGGCGGTGCGCCGTCTCTCGCTGTGGGCATGGCAAGTATTTTCGGTAGCGCGTTTGGCGAGAGTATGCTGGCCCTGTGGTATCACTTTGCTATCATGTTTGAGGCTATTTTTATACTGACCACGCTGGATGCGGGAACTCGAGTGGGTCGCTTCATGTTGCAGGATATGCTCGGAAATATCTGGCCGAAAATGGCGGAAACTTCGTGGACGCCTTCGGTTGTTTTGAGCAGTGCTATGGT
>JBAZTN010000267.1:0-3554 GCA_041661895.1 Methylobacter sp.
GGCGATAGAAGTTAAAAAAATTGATAACGTATTTGTATTTTTTAAAACCTGACAAAAGGAATAAATCATGGCAGTAGGGCAGTGCGACTTTCCTGAAATGCGCGAAGTATCAGGAATAACGCTGGGTACAACGTGTGCTGGCATCAAGCAAGCAGTCAAAGATGATATTTTGGTGATACAAATGGCCGAAGGCTCTACCTGTGCGGCTGTTTTTACGCAGAATGCTTTTTGTGCTGCTCCCGTGCATGTTGCAAGGGCCAATTTGTTACATGCACCGCGCTGGTTGCTGATTAATTCCGGCAATGCCAATGCGGGTACCGGTGAGCAGGGTATGCAGGATGCCTTGGCGTCCTGTGCCAGTCTTGCGGAAGTTGCTGGCGGGGCCGCAAACCAGGTGCTGCCGTTTTCTACCGGCGTTATAGGCCAACCCCTGCCGTTTGATAAAATCAAAGCGGCCTTGCCTGCGGCAATGCGCAACTTGTCGTCTGCAAACTGGGACAAAGCCGCCCAGGCCATTATGACCACGGATACCTTTGCCAAAGGCGTATCCAAGGTGATCTTGATTGACGGACAACCAATTACGATTAACGGCATTTCCAAAGGTGCCGGCATGATACAGCCCAATATGGCAACCATGCTGGGCTTTATCGCAACCGATGCAAAAATCAGGCAGCCATTATTGCAGAGTTGTCTGGCTCTGGCCGTTGAGCAGTCATTCAACCGTATTACCGTCGATGGCGATACCTCCACGAATGACGCCTGCGTGTTCATGGCCAGTGGTTGTTCATCTGCGCCTGAAATTATTGAGGACAGTGAGAGCTATCAGATTTTTGCCGATGCCATTATGACGGTTTGCAAGCAATTGGCTGAAGCTATCGTCAGGGATGGCGAAGGCGCGACCAAGCTGATGCGTATCGTAGTCAAAGAGGCGCTGAATGATGAAGAAGCGGTGCGCGTGGGTAAGACCATTGCCCATTCGCCCTTGGTGAAAACCGCTTTTTTTGCCAGCGATCCTAACTGGGGGCGTATTCTGGCGGCAGTTGGTCGCTCCGGTGTGGAAAATATGGTGCTGGATAAGGTACAGATTTATCTGGATGATGTCTGCATAGTCAGAAACGGTGGCCGGGCAGATGACTACACAGAAGAAGCAGGACAACAGGTGATGAATCAGGAAGAGATTACCGTGACAGTTAAACTGGGACGTGGCGAGTCTGTACAGGAAGTCTTAACCTGCGACTTGTCTTATGAATATGTGAAAATCAATGCGGAATATAGAACTTAAAAAAGGCACAGGACACAAGGTTGAAGGTTGTGGACGCGAATTTTTTCGCGTAATCGGCGTAGTGAGAATGAATTCGTACCCACAGAGAGTCCCACAACCGTGCAATGTAGAAGCTGATTTTTATTGTTCCCACGTTCCCGCGTCCGCTAACTGAAAATGAATGTCCCCCTTCAAGTTGCCGTTGGCGTAATAAAAAATCTGGATGGAGAGGTATTAATCTCTCTGCGTGATCCGTCTTTGCATCAAGGCGGATTATGGGAATTTCCCGGCGGCAAGATCGAATCATCGGAAACAACTGAGCAGGCGCTGGCGCGTGAGCTCAAAGAAGAACTCAATATTACCGTGAAAGCGTCAACGCCGCTGATTACCGTTCAGCATCAATATCCCGATCTGGCTGTGCAATTGAATGTGTTTTTAGTGGAACATTTTTCAGGCGAAGCTAAAAGTTGTGAGGGCCAGCCATTCAAATGGGTCAATCCGGACGAATTGGCAAACTATCCATTTCCGGCCGCCAATCAGCCGATCATTACCGCAGCCAGATTGCCGAACAGATATGCGATTTTAGATGATGTAGATGAGTCGCGGTTGCTGAAAAACCTGCAAAAAATACTGGATAGAGGCGTTAAGCTGATACAGGCAAGGTTGAAAACATTGCCAGCCGCTACTGTCGAAAAGTTTGTTGAACAGGCTTACCCGTTATGCAAGCAACATAATGCCTTGTTGTTAATGAATTCGGCTGTTGAAAATATGAGGGGCCTTGAGGTTGACGGCATTCATTTAACCAGTCGGCACTTAATGTCTATAACCAAACGGCCTAAAAGCATGAAGTGGGTCGCTGCATCATGTCATAACCTCCCGGAATTACAGCATGCGCAAAACATAGGCGTGGATTTTGTTGTGTTAGCGCCGGTGTTATCAACGGCAACTCATCCGGAAGCAGAGACGCTGGGGTGGGAGAGGTTTGCTGAACTGGTTTCCAAGATTAACCTGCCTGTTTATGCCTTGGGTGGTCAGTCTGAGTCCAGTTTGGTTGAAGCGCGTCAAGGCGGCGGTCAGGGAATTGCCGCTATCAGAGCTTTTCTGGATTAATTACTGAAAAAAATCATCAACTTCGTTTTCGTAGTCTGGCAATAAAGGTTCCCCTGGAATTTTTTTCTCTTCCATGGCCCATTCCCCCAGGTCTATCAACTTGCAACGTTCGGAGCAGAAAGGTTTGAATTGCTGTTCAGCAATCCAGGGTACAGGATGTCCGCAATGGGGACATTTTACAATCAGTGGTTTGTTGGGTGCGGACATTAGACAAGACAGCAGGTTAACTCAAAAGGAATATTGTCGGTGCTTTGTGTTGGGCGTTTGCCATCAGAAGACGGTACCATGAACCGGATGGTGCAACGGTGTTTGCCCCCACTGATTTCTGCAAAGCAGAGCAGAGATTTAGGCAGGGCCACCTTAAGCAGTTGGTAGGACTGGTGAGGGTCTAAGGTAAACTGGTAAAAGCCTGCCTCAGCAACCTGCTGAGTAGGTGAGCTGCTATGCCGTATAAAATTAAGAATTAGGTCAATTGCTGTACGGATGTCGGTGAATGGACGGCTCCAGTGTTGCAGATCTTTTAAACGGATGGACTCATCCTGTTCCAGCCAGTAATGAAATTCAGGTAAGTCAAAAGAGCAGGTTCCTCCAGGAATCGAGCTGCGTTGAGCGATGCTTTGGAATAAATCGCTTTCCATGACATGAGTGCCAATTTTTCCGTTGGTAGCATAGAGTTTTTTGCTGGTCTGGTTTAATTGAGCTAGAAGTTCTTCCAGTTTTTGCTTGTTGACACTATGGCTATTGGCAATTTTATTGAGTACTTTGGCATGACGATCGAGTTCTTTTAGTATTTCTGACTTTAAATCGTTGCGTCTGAAGATTGTGATGATATCAAGCAGGATATCAAGTGCAGCGCGTTTATCGGCAACTGTCTTTCCAGTCAAGAAATGGCTGAATTGTTGGAAAAGCTGTTCCAGTCGTATGAAAACCCGGATTCGTTCATTGAGTGGGAATTCATAGGTGATATTGGTATACACAGATAAGTTAATCCTGATGATCGCTTAATGACAAATACAAATTGTGCAGTTTTTTTACTTGTTCTGCAAGTCTATAATTGGTGACGGAGTTGTCGATCAAATCATCTGCTTTTTCTTTTCTGAGTTCACGTGATATCTGATTGTTTATTATGGATTGTATTCTTTCGATAGGCAGGTGATCCCGATTCTTAACGCGTTCGATTTGC
>JBAZTN010000268.1:0-3508 GCA_041661895.1 Methylobacter sp.
ATCAAGTCTGGGTCGAAAGCGGGCAAATCAGTGCGTGTGGCGGTTGCCTGCAAAAAGCATCGTGTGCGACCAGCGCAGTCGGCAGCGTTCTCAAGAAAAAATCAGTGCCGGTTGATAGCGACATTCAACTGAAAACAGGCGATCAAGTCATGGTCGCTATTGATGAAAACCTGCTGCTGCAAGCTTCCCTTTTATTGTATCTGGTGCCATTAATAGCCCTGTTTACCGGTGCAGGCATTGCCGACTGGCTGTTGGCGGATAATGCCCAGTACTCGGATTTATGGATTGCCGGCAGCGCCATACTGAGTTTTTTAGTTTCGCTGTGGTTAATCAACAAGGTGCAAAGCCTGTTGATACTGAGTTCACGCCGGCCTGTCGTAGTAAGGAAGGTCTAAGCCTTAGTGCCGGTATGAATGTCTGGGCCATTAACAAAGATATTCCGCTCAAACTTCTGTTACTGGAACTGGTTCACCGTTACGGGGAAAATATGCTGGCATTGAACAACCAGGAGCAGCATTTCCAGGCCATCGATCTCTGCACTGTTATTGAACCGAATATTTCTGCCTATATCTATACCTTTGGCCAGAACGCTGGGCGCTATGGGATAGACCTGAAATATCCCATTTCCGCACATAATATTGTCGGAGAAAATGAAGACCTGACCCTGGATCAAATCATAGAGATTATTTCTATTCATCTTTTTTCTTAAATCCCGCACACCATGAATCCAAAACAACCAACCGAATGTCGCTATTTTGTCAGTTACAGCGGCGTCAAACTCCCCCTAAAGCTGGTCAACGAAATAACCGAAGCCAGCTTAAATAATCGAAACACTTATTACCGTGGCTATTTTAATGCTCAGGACAGAATGCTGCTTTGCCAGAAAGTTGTTTATGGCGAGGTGGAATCCGAGCATCAGTATCAATATTACGATGATGGTGTTTTAAAGTCAGCGCAAATAACTGAAGATGATGAAGTGCGAGAGATTCACTTTAATGAGTCGGGTGAGATGCTGTAACTCAATATGCATTAAGCCTCGTAGTCCCATAGATCGGGCACGTTACCCGACGTTCCGATGTTTAAACGAAAGGCTATGTCTGTTAGATTCGAATAATAATTCGATATTGATGCATCGAATTGTTGGGCAAGACAGGGATATTTTGAGGTCGCGCGGACAAGTTTCTGGTAGGATCGTTAGTGGTTTAGGATAGGAGTTGTTTCGGGGCGAATGGAAAAAGTTTTGTCTCGTCTCCCTTATAAATTAGCGCCAATCCCAAACAACAAAGATTGAATGACTACATTGTTGGAGGGTCGATATGAAACGATTGCTACTGCCCGCCGTTTTTGGATTTGCACTCATCCTGCCAGGCTGCGTCGCGTATCCCTATCCCTATCCTTATAGTCACTCCGTAGGTTATTACGGAGATGGTCCTTATTATGCTTTCAATTATGCTTACCAGCCATACGGATATAGGCCATATAGCTATTACGGATACCAGTCTTACCGATATAGGCCATATGACTATTATGGATACAGGCCTTACCGATATAGACCCTATGGCTATTATAGATCTCGGCCTTACGGAAATTTCAGTCGGGATCGCGGTTATTACTGGGGCAGAAGTCATGAAGGAGGCAGAGACAGTTATCCTGGCAGTGGGCGGCAAGGCTGGGGAGGCAGTCATGGCGGTAGTAAAGGCGGACACGGCCGGCATTAATTACTGCGGCGGAGTACGAGGGCGATTGACATGGATGTTCTATTGTCCACAGTTATTAAACAAGTTGGGCGTTAGCCGAACGAGCATTCAAGCCTGTGATTACAGAATGTATTTCGGCATCTTTTTCGAGTTTTCTTTGCTCCTGTCAACAGCCTTGAAAGTCAGGCTGTTTTTTATGCCTGACATTTCCAAGCTCAAATATCGCAACGGCCTTTTGGTCTACCCATCATGATTCCTTCATCTTTTGCCAAAAATATCGCATACGTCTGAATTTATACGATACCGATCACCGCATGCTAAGCGCGATGCCTCAGTTGACTGATGAATTCAGCCGGTTTTTGGCAGGATTCGGCGAGTCATGAAAAAGTTGAGTTTTAGGCTTAATGGCCTCATATCTTTTTTAAATGTAAATCTTAATAAAAAGGCCATCCCATGAGTACACTGCACATTGTTTGTCCACACTGCCATACGGTAAATCGTATACCAGCCGAGCGCTTGACCCAGCATCCCCGTTGCGGGCAATGTAAAGAGGCTTTGTTTACCGGACATCCTCTGGAATTAACAGGCCGGAATTTTCAGAAGCACATTGCTCGTAATGACATTCCTGTTGTTGTCGATTTCTGGGCATCCTGGTGCGGGCCATGCAAGATGATGGCTCCAGCCTATGCCCAAGCGGCTGTTAAGCTCGAACCCAAGGTACGCTTGGCCAAGCTCAATACGGAACAGGAACAGGGCATCGCCGGCCAATTTAACATTCGCAGCATTCCTACGCTGGTTATATTCAAATCCGGTCGTGAAATAGCCCGCATGTCCGGTGCGATGAGTACTGCGGATATTGTCCGCTGGGTCAACAGTAATATTTGAACAGGATGTAATCTATTGGTGACAAGAGAGCTTATATGGAATGGTTATCTCAAATAATTGAGACAGGCTTATTTGAGCCAATGTGAGGTTAGGTATGATTTTATGCCCGATATTCCCAAGGTCAGATATCGTAACGGCCTTTAGGCTTGTCCATCATCGTTCCTCCATCTAATGCCGTAATGTCGGGCAACGATAAAGCTGTTGCCCGACCCACAAGACTGTCGGCGTCCTTAGCGTTTCCATACATTGAAAAATAACATTTTAATGCAAAACCTGTGCAAGGTTTTTGGGGGAACAACAATACACTATAAATAGGAGCGCAGCTGCTCTTGAAGTTGACAGAACAAAGCCTTTATAAGATGCTTTTTCCTGTTGCAGAGAATATATTACACATGACACCAAAACAATGAGGATATGACCTATGCAACTAAAACATCTCCCTCTTCTCTTCTTGTTCGCTATATTTGTCGCCGGGACGGCAAAAGCCAACGTTACCGATGAAGATTTCGTAGCTCCGAAGACACAAAGCTTACTCAATCTCTGTACTGCTTCGCCGCAAGACCCCCATTATCGTGAAGCAATCCATTTTTGCCATGGTTATTTGGTCGGAGCCTATCATTATCATCAAGCCCAGACGGCAGATAAAGCTGAACTGAAGATGTTCTGTGCTCCGGAGCCTAAGCCATCGCGCAACGAGACAATCGCCATGTTTATTTCATGGGCTCAGAAACACCCTGAATACATGAACGAAATGCCGGTTGAAACGGAATTTAGATTTTTAGCCGAAAAATTTCCATGTAATAAATAAATGAAAGAGGATACAACATGCGCTGCGAGACAGGAGTCGAGTAGTCCCCAGAAGCGATAGTGCATGTGTTTTTACGCAGCGTTTTGTGCGGAGTGAAAATGCAGGCTTTCCGAAATCG
>JBAZTN010000269.1:0-3507 GCA_041661895.1 Methylobacter sp.
GGGCGATTGCCTTCAGTATCGGCACCGCTGCGGGAGTCATCATGGCCAAAATCATGAACAAGTTCAGCAGCACCCCGATCAATCCCCTGATCGGCGCAGCCGGCGTATCTGCCGTGCCGATGGCAGCGCGGGTGGCCAACAAAATCGGACTGGAAAGCAATCCGCATAACTTCCTGCTGATGCATGCCATGGGACCTAACGTTGCCGGGGTGATTGGCTCTGCCGTGGCGGCGGGGGTGTTGTTGAGTTTGGTTAAATAACCAATTGAAGAGATGAGTCCGGCAGGGCGACTAACTTAGAGCCGCCCTCTCGCTATTAATTTTATCGCACCACTTGCAGCCTGACTCTGCTGCCTTTCGACTTTCCATCCCAAAATGATGATTTCTTTACGCTTTCCGCTATATTCGTTAAACTCTGCTCCACCACATTCCTCAGCTGGCTAATCAACTTATTCAGCAACACTACTACATCAAAATGTTTTCTGGAAACAGGCAAAGCGTCCATTTTCCGCATAACAGGATCAATCACCCACACTTGAAAAACAACCTGTCCATACGATGGCAGAGCCCGTCCAGCTACAACAATTTTGTTGAAAAATACTTTGATTTTTTGCTCAACTGAATACTGAACAATTTTTAAGTTATTGCCAATTATCCAAGCAACATCATTGACTAAAAAATTAGCGAAGCCATCAACCGTTTTTTTAAAGAACTTTACCGCTTGATCTGGACATTGTTGGACTTTATTCGAGGTGGCATGAATATTCTCATGAATCGCCATTTTTTTTCTACTTATTAAATCCTTAGATTCAAGAACGATACCCTGAATGACCTCAATTTGCTGCTGAATTTGCAGTAAATATGGAGTGATTTCGTCGATCCCATTTTTGATTTGTTCCCGACACTGGTTAATTTTATGTATCGCTTTTTTCAACAACGATTGTTGAGCGTATGCCAGTTTCGCCTCTAATTCATGAATTTGTGCGTCGCGCTCAACTAAAGATTCCTTTAGCCGGCTGATAGTTTTTTTATTTGACTGCAGCTGTACAGAAAGCTTAGCTACCTGGCCTTCCAACTGGGTTAATTTAGTTAACATGCCCGTTTTGTTACTGCTCTTAGACTCCATGCCGCCCCCCTCTTATTTGATTGTTTATATTTATTATTTATCCTCAAACAAAGTCATTCTTATCAAGCGAAGCCATTAAAGTCAAGGGAAAAACTGTTACACATTTTACAAAAAAATAACCTCCGCATCGGTTTATTCTTCCCGCAAGTTAAATACCCTACTTTTCGCCAGCATTTTGGGGCCAAAAAATCTTGCTTATTTCTCACCGATATTCAGGTCAAAAAGGTTAATCGCTGCTCTACCTGCACAAGAGTCCATTTGATTACTCTTACCATGTTACCTGCTTGACTCAGGGTAACTTGTTAACTTCTGAAATCTTACTGTAATCAACGCCAACACTGATAATCAAACTACTTGCCTCTTCGATATTCATTTCTGACTTTATCACTTTTGAATTGTCAACAATCACTGTAAACCCGGATGTTGGGTTGGGTGATGTAGGAATAAACAACACGTATTTATCATCGTATCGGTTAGTAACATAAGCGGCCATCCAAACGCCCTCTTTTGGGTATTCAACGTAAACCACTTCCTTGGCAATTGCCTGGTTATGCGATGAAAACATGTTAATAACTTTTTTAAGCACCCTGTAAACAGTGTTCAGGAATGGAATTCTCTCGATAATATAATCGATAGCTGCAATAGCCCAGAAACGGCCTTCTTTGACCATCTTGTGGCCTATCGAAATCAGAATGATAAAACTGACTGCAAAAACCAGAATGGTATACCAATAATTATCTGCATAGCCGTAAACCATTTCAAACAGATCGGCGACCCTGTCCCTTACAAAAAGCATAATTTGCAGAATAACCACTATAGGAATAACCGCTAAAATGCCGATCAGGAAATAGTTCAATAGCTTTTTAATCAACTCTTTCATTTTTTCTCCATTGTTATAACGATTTTTATTATTAATAATGAAGGCTGAAGCAATCAATCGTCAAACGGTATCCATGCAGAATTTAACTGCAAACACGTTTAATCGGAAAATGACAGCTGAAACAGCTCCCCTTCCCCAATTCACTGACAATATTTAATCGGGCATCATGCCGCATCAGTACATGCTTGACGATGGCCAGCCCTAGCCCTGTGCCACCCACTTTTTTGTTGCGCTTGACTTCAGATCGGTAAAACCGCTCGGTAACACGTGGAATATCCGCCGCTGCAATACCTTCTCCCTGATCCTCAACATCCAGAATTATGTCATCATTGGCTTGATACCAGCGCACCTTCACCACAGAATCTTCCGGCGAATACTTAAGTGCATTGCCCAATAGATTGGTAAACGCGCTACGTAACTCATGCTCTTCGCCGAGAATATGCACATCAGTTTCCAGGGTTAACTCGATCCGTCGATTTGAAGCATTTTCCAGCGTATCGCCTTCCTTACAAATCTGGCTTAATAATGCGGGTACATTGATGCACTGAGCCTGTTTCTGCTGAGTCTCCAGGCGAGTTAGCAATAGCAAATCGTCAACAAGATGCTGCATTCGCTCTGTCTGTCCCTGCATTTGTTGGAATGAGTTGGTTAATAACGGCGATTTCCTATCATCCATATCTTGCAAGGTTTCCAGATAACCTTTCAACACGGTCAGGGGGGTTCTGAGCTCATGCGACACATTAGCCACAAAATCCTTGCGCATCCTTTCCATTTTTTTCAGCTGCGTAACATCCTGAGCCAACAACAATCGCAGTCCTGCGCCATAAGTAACAATCCGTACCGCCAGTGTAATGCGACTATCTACTGGAGAAGGTAAAATGACCGCCTCGCTATAATTTCGGGACTTGAGATAATGGATAAATTCAGGAAAACGAATAAGGTTGGGAATGCGCTGCCCTTTATCCGATTGCTTCAGACCAAGAACTTCTCTTGCCGCTTTATTGGCCCACTCAATCTCGTCATTGCCCCCTAAAACAACGGCTGCATCAGGCAACGCTTCAGTAGACTGCCGAAACTGGTCAACCATTTTGCCCAATTTCCTTTTGCGCTTTTTTTCGTTCTTTTTAATTCGGTAAACATGATAATAAATTTCCTCCCAAACACCAGTCGTTTTAGGATATTTACTTCTCCCCCCCATGCTTATCCATTTTTCAAACCGGACAATCTCATATATATGGCGAATTAGAATAAAAACTGTCAACAGGATCACCAATGGCAAAAAAAGCCCTGTCATTCCGCCGACAATCAACACTACAAAAAATAACAGCAGTATCGTAACGATCTCTTTTTGCCAAATACCCATACCTTCTTAATCCGTCACCGAAAATCTGTAACCGAAACCTCGAACGGTTTGAACCAAATCTTCCTTACCGTATTCCCCCAAAATTTTCCTTAACCGCCGAATATGCACATCAACTGTACGTTCTTCAATATACACGCTA
>JBAZTN010000270.1:0-3471 GCA_041661895.1 Methylobacter sp.
TAAATCGCAGTCCTTGTTTAACCAGGTGTTGGTTGGCCGCTGCAATCATTAACAGGGCGGGTATTGCCGCCTTGTCTTTGCTGATGTTAATGTCGCTTAAAATGATAATGCCGGTGTTTTTTCTGGCTGCATCTTCAACTTTTTCGCAGACAGCCAACAAGGCGGATTCCAGAGTCGCTTCGTTTTGTTTGGCATCAATGAAATCAGGGGTGTATAGCATGTCCAGAGTGGTCGTGCTGACAGCTGACTGCCTGCGGATTTGTTCCAGTTGTGTGCGCTGTAAAATCGGTGTGTCGATGACCAGTTGTTTGCTGTATTCGTCCGAAAAAGTAGGTTTCGCACCTAAGGCGACGCGCAAAGTCATGCCGTCGCTTTCTCTTATGGAATCCAGTGGCGGGTTGGTAACCTGAGCGAAACGCTGGCTGAAATAACGCGACATGCCGCCTTCAGCACTAGATAGAGCGTTAGGCGCCAAGCCGTAACCCATTGCCGATATTTTTTCCATGCCTGTGGTCAGCATGGGATCAAGCAGAAACTTAAGGCTTTCCTGATTCAGTGAGTAGGCAGTGTGTTGCTGATCTATATTAAACGGGTGTTCGTTATTCAATTCAGACAGTTGGACCTTTGGCAATTCGGAAAGATGAAGGCAACGCTGGGCCAGTAAGGCCTGATAGTCTTTTTCCTGTGCAAGCCGTTCCATGATCTGATGGCTGTTGTATGCTTCGCCTGTGCTGTGGTCAAAATAGAGCATGCCGCCCGCTTCGATACGACCGCGTCTTAATACGTCTTTAGCTGGGAAGTCGATTTGCCCTGCTTCCGACATGACTGCCAGATAATCGGTGGTTTCAACCGAGCGTAAAGGGCGTAAACCCAAGCGATCCAGACGAGCGCCGACGCGGATACCGTCATTAAAAATCAATGCGGCAGGGCCGTCATTTTTTTCTTCATACAAGCTGAAATATTCCAGCATGGCACGGACGGAAGGTGACAAGGTGGTGTCATTTTCCCAGGCAGGCGGCATCATTGCCAAGACGGCAGTGACAATATCGAGTTCGTCTTCATTAATGCGGCGGGTCAGGGTTTGATCGAGGCGACCTGAATCCGACTGACCGCATGGGAAAACAATGTGTTTGTTATGTTGTCTGGCGATAGCGTTTTCGCTTAAACGGTTTTTCTTGTCGGTGTTTAATTCGCCATTGTGCGCCATGTAACGGAATGGCTGGGCCATCATAGTTGCCGGTGCAGTGTTGGTTGAAAACCGCGTGTGGAAAAACAGGGTGTTGATTTCGTGGTCTTTATCGTACAGGTCTATGAAATAAGGAATCACTTCAAACGAATTTAAGCGGCCTTTGTAGACCTGAGTGCGTGAACTCATAGATAACGGGTAAAAACCAGCTAGTTCAGCACGGGTAAAGCCTTCTACTTCAAGAGCAAGCAAGGTAGCTTGAATATACCTTTCGAAAGCCGCATGCGTGGCGTCCTTTAAACTGTCCGGGCGGCCAAAAACGACCTGTTTTATAGGTAACTGGGCTTTTGCAGCAGCGGCATTAATAACGTCTTTGTCTACAGGGACGTTGCGCCACAGGATGATCGGCAGGTTGGCGGCTTTAAAATGACGCTCAACCAATTCATTTGCTGCTGAATCGTAGTGGTCGTGATCTTCGGGAAAAAAGAAGTTAGCGACGCCAAATTGACCGAGTTCCAGGGTGCTGATGCCGGTGATCTTGCGAAAGAACTTGAGTGATAAATCAATGTTAACGCCTGCTCCATCGCCAATCCCTTCAGCGCTCATGCCGCCCCGATGGGGAATTGTGCATAATGCTTCATGGGATTTAACCAATAGATCGTGAGTTTGTTTGCTCTGTTTGTGGGTGATAAAACCCACGCCGCAGCTATCCTGCGAGTGTTCAGCGTTATAAAGCATTGGTTCTTTATTACCTAATCGGGAATTATTAGTCATTTATCCAGCCCGTTCTAATCATGCTGTTTATAGTTCGTTTTTTATTTCAATGCATGATAGAGTCAATTTATTGCTTCAGGCAGGGGCATTGGAGTCGAAACGAAATCTTTTTACAGATAAATTTCATTTAGTGAAACCTGTTAATGATAACACGATGAGGATTATCTGTCATTTATGTGCGGGTGTTTTTGGTTGATGAGATTAGTGAAACTTAAGTTGTTTTATAGTTGGTTGATATGAAAGAAAATTTTGATGTTGTAATCGTAGGTGGGGGCATGGTTGGGGCTGCTGTTGCCTGCAGTCTTGGGGGGAGTTCATTGAGGGTGGCAGTGATAGAGAGTTTGCCGCCACAAGTCTTTTCCCCGGATCAACCACATGACTTAAGGGTTTCTGCGCTTAGTATTGCGTCAAAAAACATACTTGAAACCGTCGGAGCCTGGGGTGGTGTCGTTAATCGCAGGCTTTGTCCATTTCGCCGTATGCGCGTTTGGGAAACGGCTGGCGATACCGAGTTCTGCAGTGATGATATTAATTATCCAGAACTGGGCTACATCGTTGAAAACAGGGTTACTCAGCTGGCGCTGCTGGATCGTTTGCAGGATTTTGAAAATATCGAGCTGATCTGTCCGGCTACTATTAATAAAATCAACTATTCGGCGGAACAACAAAGTGTGCATTCAGAGGTTGAGCTGGGCAATGGCCGAATTTTGACTGCAAAAGTTTTGGTTGCTGCCGATGGTGGTCAGTCCAGAGTCAGACAAGCAGTTGGTTTGGGGGTAACCAGTTGGGATTATAAGCAGCATGCACTGGTCATTTATATTGAAACGGATTATGGACAGCAAGATATAACCTGGCAACGCTTTGTTCCGAGTGGGCCGCAGGCATTTTTGCCGTTGACCGGGCATTATGGCTCTATAGTCTGGTATAACTCGCCGGATGAAGTTAATCGATTAAAAGCATTGTCTGATGCAGATTTGATGCGTGAATTGGTTGCGACTTTTCCTGATTGTCTGGGTAAGGTTAATGCCATATTGGGTACGGCGAGTTTTCCTTTGAAACGTCAACATGCGCAGGAATATGTTAAACCCGGTGTTGTTCTGGTCGGCGATGCGGCGCACATGATTAATCCGCTGGCAGGGCAGGGGGTTAATATCGGCCTGCTGGACGCGGCAGCGTTGGGTGAGGTATTGGTGGAAGCGGATAAGCAAGGCCTTGAATTAGGTGATTTGTCCGTTTTAAAACGCTATGAAAAGTTACGTCGTAACGAAAATCTGAAAATGATGACGGTAATGGATGTGTTTTACCGTGTATTTAGCAATCAGGTCTTGCCGGTTAAGTTTTTACGCAACTTGGGGCTGGGACTGGCTGAACGTATTTTACCGGCTAAAAATAAAGTGATGCGCAGTGCAATGGGTTTGGAGGGCAATTTGCCTAAACTTGCCAGGGGTGAGCCGATTATTTAATCGAGTGTATGACTGACTTATGTAATGTTTTTAGGCGTTAATCTTTTT
>JBAZTN010000271.1:0-3433 GCA_041661895.1 Methylobacter sp.
GAGCTTGAGCAGGCATTGCGTGGCAAATTGAAAACCGCAGTAATGGATGCCTTATATGAAAAAATTCAGATTGCTGTTCCCAATACGTTGATCGACCAGGAAGTCGAAAACATGATGAAGCCTTATGTGGAAACCGCTAAAAGGCAGAAAATGAAGTTGGAAGACTTAAAGCTGCCAAGAGATGTGTTTGAAGATCAGGCTAAACGCCGCGTGGCCTTAGGTTTGATTTTAGGTGAAATCATCCACAAAAATGATATTAAGGTTGACGGCGATAAAGTACGGTCTACTATTGAAGACATGGCGAAAAGCTACGAACGTCCTGAAGACGTTATCAACTGGTATTATTCAGATGAAAGTCGGTTAAATGATGTGCAACAGATGGTTTTGGAAGATCAGACCATTGAATGGCTGGTTGCGCGGGCAAAAGTATCTGATGAAACAATAAATTTTAATGATGTTATGGGTAAACAACGGTAAGGAGTTTGAATGTATAACCAGCATGTAAGAAATCAAATGATGGCTCCAGAAGCTGCAGGTGGATTGGTTCCTATCGTTGTTGAGCAAACGGCTCGGGGTGAACGTTCTTTTGATATTTATTCAAGACTACTAAAAGAGCGGGTTATTTTTTTGGTGGGTCAAGTTGAAGATTACTCGGCAAATCTGATTGTTGCCCAGATGCTTTTTCTGGAATCAGAAAACCCTGATAAGGACATTCATTTGTATATCAATTCGCCAGGCGGTTCGGTGACTGCGGGTATGTCAATTTATGACACCATGCAGTTTATTAAACCTGATGTCAGTACCATGTGTATTGGTCAGGCTGCCAGCATGGGGGCATTGCTTTTGACTGGCGGAGCAAAAGGTAAACGTTATTGTTTGCCACACTCCAGAATGATGATTCATCAGCCATTGGGCGGTTTTCAAGGGCAGGCTTCTGATTTTGATATACATGCCAAAGAAATTCTTTCAATCAGAGAAAAACTGAATAAAATTCTTTCTGATCATACCGGCCAACCGATAGAAAAGGTTCAGCTTGACACAGACAGAGATAACTTCTTAAGTGCAAATGATGCTGTTAGCTATGGTCTGATTGATCAAGTGTTATCGAGTCGAGCGACTGTTGCTGATAAATAACGGTTGGTATTTTTTTGTTTTTCGATATATTCTTCATTTTATCGAAAGTAAAAGCATCATTTCGATGTTTTCAGGAGTCGTGTTATGAGTAATGACAAAAACGGCAAAGATGACGACAAACTGCTTTATTGTTCATTTTGCGGTAAAAGTCAGCATGAAGTCAGAAAGCTTATTGCAGGGCCGTCAGTTTATGTCTGTGATGAATGTGTAGAGCTTTGCAATGACATCATAAAAGACGAATTACAGGATGATTCTTCATCTTCTTTTAGCGGTGGAGAATTGCCCAAGCCGAAAGAGATAAAAGCAGAGCTTGATGAATATGTTATCGGGCAGGAAAGCGCGAAAAAAATTTTGGCGGTAGCTGTTTATAATCACTATAAACGTTTACGCAGCAAGTCTAAAAAAGATACAGTCGAATTGACAAAAAGTAATATTTTGTTAATTGGACCTACCGGTTCAGGGAAAACCTTGCTGGCTGAAACGCTAGCCCGTTTGCTGGATGTGCCGTTTACTATTGCTGATGCAACTACGTTGACAGAAGCAGGCTATGTTGGCGAAGACGTAGAAAATATCATTCAGAAAATTCTGCAGAAATGTGATTATGATGTAGAGAAGGCTGAAACGGGTATCGTTTATATAGATGAAATCGACAAGATTTCCAGGAAATCTGATAATCCGTCGATTACTCGTGATGTTTCGGGTGAAGGCGTTCAGCAAGCTTTGCTGAAGCTGATTGAAGGAACTATTGCTTCAGTTCCACCCCAGGGTGGTCGCAAACATCCACAGCAGGAGTTTTTGCAAGTTAATACAGCTAACATTCTGTTTATAGTGGGTGGTGCTTTTGCCGGTTTGGATCGGGTCATTAAAGATCGGTCAGAAAAAGGTGGAATAGGTTTTTCAGCTGAAATAAAAACCAAAGATGAATCTAAAAATGTTGGACAACTTTTTGCCCAGGTTGAGTCTGAAGATCTGATCAAATACGGATTGATTCCTGAATTTGTTGGTCGTCTTCCTGTTGTTGCAACATTAGAAGAGTTGGATGAGAAGGCTTTGGTGCAGATATTGACCGAGCCTAAAAATGCTCTGATCAAACAATATAAGCATTTGTTCGAGATGGAAGGCGCTGAGCTGGAATTCCGGGATGATTCTTTGGGCGCAATTGCCCGTAAAGCCATGGAAAGAAAAACCGGTGCCAGAGGATTAAGGACAATTGTTGAAAATGTCTTGCTGAATACCATGTATGAGTTGCCATCGGCAGATAATATTAGCAAAGTTGTTATTGATGGAAGCGTTATTTTAGGTGAGTCTGAGCCTATTTTGGTTTATGAAACCGAAAAGAAAAAGGTTTCGGTGGAGTCTTAATATTTAGTTGGGATGGGAAAAAGGGAGCTTTTAAAAGCTCCCTTTTTTTGTGCTATAAAAAGCTAAAAACAATATACTAAGCACTGATCCTTGCTATTTTGATTAGCGTCCCCATATCCTTTTTACCAAAAATTTTGTTAAAGGTACCCTTTGTGGAAACACATGAAATGACAGAGTTACAACAAACAGATGTATTGATTCCAGTGTTACCGCTCAGAGATGTAGTGGTTTATCCGCACATGGTTATTCCCTTGTTTGTTGGCAGGGAAAAATCTATTGATGCTTTAGATGCGGCGATGAAGGACAACAAACAGGTTTTGCTGGTCGCGCAAAAAGAAGCTGAGGTTGATGATCCGGATTTTGCAGATCTTTACGAGGTCGGTACTCTGGCCAATATTTTGCAGTTATTAAAATTGCCTGATGGAACAGTCAAGGTTCTGGTGGAAGGGAGTGAGCGCAGCAAGGTTTTGCGTTATCAAGAAACCGGAAGTTTTTTTTCTGCAGCGGTGACAGAAATCAACGACATTTTAAATATATCCGAGCAAGAACAGGATGTATTGCAGCGGACAGTAATCAGTTCATTTGATCAATACGTCAAATTAAATAATAAGATTCCACCGGAAGTGCTGAATTCGCTGGCTGGTATCGATGACCCAAGCCGACTTGCCGATACAATGGCAGCACATATGGCCTTAAAGGTTAATGAAAAGCAGGCTATTCTTGAAACTGCAGACATTGCAAAGCGCCTTGAAAATTTAATGACGCTAATGGAAGGAGAAGTCGATCTTCTTGAAATGGAGAAAAAAATTCGTGTCCGCGTTAAGCAGCAAATGGAGAAGAATCAAAGGGAATATTATCTGAATGAACAGATGAAAGCGATTCAAAAAGAATTGGGGGATATGGATGATGTTCCTAATGAAATTGAAGAACTGGAAAA
>JBAZTN010000272.1:0-3357 GCA_041661895.1 Methylobacter sp.
CCGAGGCCGGTTTCCTCCTGCTGCTGGCCGTTGACCAGATCCTGGATATGGGGCGTAGCGCAACCAATGTATTCGGCAACAGCATCGCCGCAGCAGTCGTAAGCCGCTGGGAAAAAGCGCTGCGGTAATAGTCTGCCGACAAGGACTCATCGAATGTTTTTGTTTAAATAAGCAAAAATAGTTAACATCACCGTAATATCAATTCTTCTAGTGATAAATATATGCCGAATAGAAGCTTCAAAAAGAGTAAACCAAAAACTACAATTTGTTCGCTGCCCGGTTTAGGGATGGATAAGGAACAATTAGCGGCTGATTTTAAGCGTAATTACAGCCATCGGTTAGGCAGAGACGAAAACTGTACATCGCCACACTATGCTTATGAGGCGCTGGCACTAGCTATTAGCGACCGGCTCATGGAGCGATGGAAAAAGACTTATAACGCATACAAGGATCAGGATTGTAAAAAGGCATATTATTTGTCGATGGAATTTTTAATGGGCCGTACCTTGAGTAATGCCATGCTGAATTTGGGCATAAATGATGCTGTTGAAAGCGCAATGTATGATCTGGGGCTTGAACTTGAAGAGTTAATCGACAGTGAGCCGGATGCAGGTCTTGGCAATGGCGGTTTGGGGCGCCTGGCCGCCTGTTTTATTGACAGTTGCGCAACCTTGCAGTTGCCTGTGACAGGCTATGGTTTGCGCTATGAATACGGGATGTTTTCCCAGGCCATTATTAATGGTGAGCAGGTAGAAAAACCGGATCACTGGTTGCGTAATGGCAATGTCTGGGAAATCGAGCGTCCTGAGTATACGCATAGAATTAAATTTGGCGGACATACAGAGACGCACATCGATGAGCAGGGTAAAAAAAGAGTTTGCTGGGTAGATACACATGATGTGCTTGCGGTTCCATTTGATACGCCCATTCCCGGTTATCAGAATGGCACGGTAAACACCTTGCGGTTATGGAAAGCAACGGCGACCGACGTATTTGATTTACAGGAATTTAATGCCGGTGATTATGCTGAATCGGTAGCGGCAAAAAATACCGCTGAAAATATTACCATGGTTTTGTATCCGAATGATGCCAATGAAAACGGTAAGGCATTACGTTTGCGGCAGCAATATCTGCTCGCTTCTGCAAGTTTGCAGGATGTTATTGCAAACTGGGTTGGACGGAACGGCAATGATTTTTCCGAGTTTGCGGCGAATAATTGTTTCCAGTTAAACGACACGCACCCGAGCATAGCGGTTGCCGAATTAATGCGCCTGTTGATGGATGTGCACGGTTTGTATTGGGATGAGGCCTGGTCTATTACCCGCAATACGATGGCCTATACCAATCATACCCTGTTGCCTGAAGCCTTGGAGCGATGGTCGGTCAATTTGTTTAAGGAGCTGTTGCCAAGGCTCATTGAAATCATTTTTGATATCAATGCCCATTTTCTGTCCGAAGTGTCTGCACACTGGCCTGGTGACAGAGATCGGCTGGCTCGCATGTCGCTCATTGAAGAGGGGTCAGAGCAACAGGTTAGAATGGCCTATTTGGCGATAGTCGGCAGCTATTCAGTGAACGGCGTTGCCGCGTTGCATACAAAGTTATTGCAGCAAGGCCTGTTTCGCGATTTCTACGAGTTCTGGCCGGGAAAATTCAATAATAAAACCAATGGAGTAACGCCTCGTCGTTGGTTGGCGGCTTGTAACCCGGAGTTGGCTGATTTAATAACAGAAACTATAGGTGATGGCTGGGTGACAGATTTGTCATTGTTAAAAAACCTTAAGCCTTACGCTGAAGATAAGTTATTCCGTAAGCGCTGGTATGAGGTTCAGCAAAGTGCAAAGCAAAAATTGATTGATTATAAGAAGCAGGAGCTGAATATTGATTTGGATGTAAATGCTTTATTTGATGTGCAGGTAAAACGCATTCACGAATACAAACGCCAGTTATTAAATGTATTGCATGTAATTCACCTTTACGAGCGCATTAAACGCGGCGATACAGCAAACTGGACGAATCGTTGCGTACTGATAGCTGGGAAAGCAGCTCCGGGCTATTACATGGCGAAAAAAATCATCAAGCTAATTAACAATGTCGCCAGTGTCATTAATCACGATCCTGATGTGGGCGACCGCTTAAAACTGGCTTTCATGCCTAATTACCGGGTATCGGCGATGGAAAAAATTTGCCCGGGAGCCGATCTTTCAGAGCAAATATCAACTGCGGGGAAGGAGGCCTCAGGCACCGGAAATATGAAATTCATGATGAACGGCGCGTTGACTATTGGTACGCTGGATGGGGCCAATATAGAAATCCGTGAAGAAGTCGGGGATGAAAATTTCTTCCTCTTTGGTTTAACAGAAGAACAGGTTGAAGAAGTGAGCCATCATTATGACCCCGTTGCAATGATCAGTCAGGATGCCGACCTGCAAAAGGTGATTAATCTTCTTGAGTGCGGGCATTTTAATCAGTTCGAGCCGGGGATTTTTGATGACATTCTGGCGTCAATAAAAAGTCCGCATGACCCCTGGATGACGGTTGCCGATTTCCGCAGTTTTGTTGACACACAGAAGCGTGTTGAGGCTGCTTATCAAGATCAGGATCGCTGGACCAGAATGAGTATTTTAAATTGTGCTGCCAGCGGTAAGTTTTCTACTGATAGAACCATCTCTGACTACAATAACGACATCTGGAAGTTGACGCCAGTTAGTATTAATTGCTGATGTTTCATATTGTATTGTTTGAGCCCGAAATCCCAGCCAATACTGGAAATATTATTCGTTTATGCGCCAATACAGGAATGCAATTACATTTAATCAAACCCTTGGGGTTTGAATTAGATGACAAAAAATTGCGTCGGGCGGGACTGGATTATCATGAATGGGTGGCGGTGAAAGAACACGAATCACTGGAGGATTTTGTGCTTGGCATTAAGCCCAAGCGGATTTTTGCCTTGACCACAAAAGGTGAGCAAATTTACAGTGAAGTGAATTTTCAGCCAGAGGACGCTTTTTTGTTTGGCCCTGAAACAAGGGGCTTGCCCGCGTCTGTTTTAGCGGGACTGGGATCGGAACGGTGCCTGTATTTGCCGATGCAGGCAGAAAGCCGGAGTCTGAATTTGTCTAATACAGTCGCGATAGTCCTGTACGAAGCTTGGCGGCAATTATCTTTTGCCAGTGCGGCAATAAAATAAATGCAATGGACAACTGACCGGTTGTCCATTGCAATGCTAAGTGTTTAGTCCCACAATCAAGTGATCTGGGGCAGTCGAAAAAATGTCCGGTTTTTGTAGAAACCATTGCCGGATAGCCTCAAAAGGCGGTATGCGTCCGATGGCACGTAGCTTGAGATTAAAAT
>JBAZTN010000273.1:0-3317 GCA_041661895.1 Methylobacter sp.
GAATCCCCGCTAGCTTCTTTAAATATGGTAATAGCCTTACCCACTCTTCATCGCTTAACTCTATTCTGTTCATGCCATCCAAAACGGTAAATTCTACCTGATTGGTGAAACGTCAACAGAACCTAGTATATGTGATAGAAAGACTATCTAAATTGAAATATAACTTTATAGAGAGTCTTTATCGTCTTTTTTTTAAGCTATCACTAGGGCTTGCCCTATTGGTAGTATAGGTCGACCATTTATGTTCTATCTATTCATTATGCTGCCATCCTTTCGATGGGTAAGCGCTTATCCATATCCAATTCAAACCACCCATAAGGATTGATGTGGGCATAAATCAGCGGTGTCAATGCCCTGAAATCAGCCGCGGTCATCCGGCCACGCCAAACACTGTCTTTGGTTCTGTTGCGTTAGCCCTCATTCGAGGTTTGGCGCTTGCGTCACAGGTACGGCGTGCCGTCTCTATGGACAAACTTCCACTTGCTCTCCACTAGCAAGGCCTTGAGATCGTCATCGGGGTAGTTGCCTTCATCCCCCGGCGTTCTGTCACCGACTTCGAGGTAAACCACATCTTCTGAGGTTTCGTTTATCAGGCAGTGTCCGTTGTCAGTGCCCGCCCTGAAGCCGGCGCACATTCCTGGAGAGAGTTGGGTGCGCCCCTCGTCTGTGTGCAGCGTTGGGTACCCCTGCAGGATATAGATAAACTCGTCTTGCTTGGTGTGGGCGTGGCGAAGAGCCGAAACCGCGTTAGGAGCCAGGCGCGTTAGGTTTACGCCAAAGTTTATGAGGCCAAACAGGTCGCCAAGTTGGCGCTTCTCCCTGCCCAACATCCGCGACGCGAACGGTTCAGGATAGCTTGAGGATTTGGTTCGTGCAGGTGCCTCAGATGCAATGATGGCGATTGGATTTGTTTGTTCTGACATAGGAGTCTCGTGCGACGGGATGATGGCTAACGACAAGGGTAACTTGACCCGCTGGTTATGTGGTTTTTTCTGCTTCGACTTCAATCATTACCATAGACACATGAGCTTTACCATCTGCTTCCAGCGGAACTTTATCAAGATATTTTGAAGAAACCTCTTCGATAAAGACCTCTCTCATTTCTTTTGGAATTCGCTCCGTATAGGGTAACCATGTGGTGCGAATCCATCCATTCAGCCCAGATTTCCCATCATGCGTCATATCTTTAGGAATGAGTTCAACACGAGTGATAGAAAATCCAGCTTCTTTCAATAGTACTTGATAGTCATCGTCACCCTGAAAAGTAAAGGGAAATTCAAATTCAGTAAAGTATTGCGCCCATTTATTTGAAGCTTTAAGTTCATCCATAACCGAAAGAATCCCTTCTGCATCGCCTTTTCCCCCCATGCGCAGGAGAATTTTCCCTCCAACCTTGAGGCTTTTATATAAGCCTTCAATAACGGGTTTATGATTCTTGACCCAATGTAGTACCGCATTTGAGAAAACCACATCAAAACAGCCTTCAAATGATAAATCACTCGCGTCCATGACTTGAAACGAAAGATTAGGATGCTGGTTTTGTGAATATTTTTCCTTTGCCAGTTCTATCATTTGCCTTGAGTTATCAATGCCGACAACTGAGCCACCACCCACTAACTGAGCGATTTCTGCTGTTACTTTTCCATCACCGCAACCTAAATCAAGAATGTCTTCTACACCAGTTAAATTTAGATGTGCAATAAGTTCTCTTGCCCATTTTTGTTGAGCCTGAGAGTTTCTCTCATAATCCTTAGCATTCCAACTGTATGTATTCATATTTTCCTTATCACATAACAAATGATCATATGGTTTCGTATATCATCCGTGATTTCCACACTCTAGGCAATAAGCCATTGAATTCCCTATGAATCATAACCATATAACTTCTCGTGTCGTCAGATTTGTAGTTTCTTTTTATTTCGCGACTGACCTCTCTTGTCCGAACTGCGCCACTCACGAAATATCGAGTTCAACCCGTAGACATTACAACATTCGAGTTGATCACACGCCGGTCAGAGTCATGGGATTCTGCACATCCATTAATTTCAACACAATACAAAATATCACAATGGTTGTTTTACATAGCTATTGGTTAAGCCGATGAAATCAACAAAAGACATTGCCGCGCTGTTGGTCGAACCTGCCTGTAATCATAATAAGAAGGAAAAGTCCGGTTGCTCAAAGCATAAACCTGCCACTTCTGCGGGCGGCGGGCTTCGCGATGAGTTAAGGGGGGTATTAAGTACGGATTTTGATATACATCCCAGCTTAGCGGATGGCCACCTATTGACTAACGAGCTGCTAATAACCAAGTGCTTGATCGTCCAGACCCTATGCGGCTAACTTGCGTAGGATGCTGCCGACGCAAGTTAGCCGCATCAATCGCGAACGATGCGCTTCACTGTGTTCAGCGCATCCTACTGAGCTGTTTTGAAGAGCCCGGTGCGGAAATTCCGCACGCCGGGATCTGTAAGTGGGCGGTTGGGTAACTGGCTGTTCTACCTTAATCCCAACTTAGTGTCGCACTAATTCACTTATCGCCTTCAACGCTACGAATAGCAAGCAAACCATAAGTGGGGCTATAGATGTTATGCCGCCCCTGTATGGCACATTTCACTGCTACGGTAGCATACAGGTGCCATCGCCTCCATCGCGAACATAATAGTCAATGGATAAGCTGCCGTTGGCGGCTGAGATAACATTCTGGCCAGCGCTCAGAAACACGGGGGTATGGGGGCGGCTTGCGCTTAGCTGTGTTAGCGGTATGCCATTGACGGAAACATTGAGCATGTAACCGCCATTATCAAACAGGTTTACATACGGTTGCGCCCGACCGGTGGCTGCATTCAATGCACAACCAGGTGTCACTGTAGCGTATGATTTATTACTGGCGGCGTATTCCAGTGTACCATCGGCGCTAAATGTATTGCCCGATGTGTCTGGGAGGGCGCACATACCTGGCTGTACGGTAAATGCATAGCTATCAGCCGTCCTTTTATTGAGCGCCACAAGTACCTTGTTGTTACCATCGGTGAGCCAGACATTGGTGGCCGGATTAACGTTTGTGACGTTTGCCACAGCGGTGCCGTTGAGCGACACGGTGGCGCTCGCCTTGCTCGTCGGGTTAAATAGACCAGCATCTACTACCGGCGATTGCACGCCTGTTGTTGGGTTGGCTGCACAATTCACCGCGCTGGATGCGAATGTTTTGCCGCTTGCTCCGACTTGAACGGTAGTAGCCGCCCAAGCCGACGCGCCTGATGTCATAACAGCAATAAATGCGGCTACTCCCGAGGATAAGATTTTTTTGCTTTTCA
>JBAZTN010000274.1:0-3281 GCA_041661895.1 Methylobacter sp.
CTCTTCCGATCTGTGACGGAGTTGTCGATCAAATCATCTGCTTTTTCTTTTCTGAGTTCACGTGATATCTGATTGTTTATTATGGATTGTATTCTTTCGATAGGCAGGTGATCCCGATTCTTAACGCGTTCGATTTGCATCTTAACCGAGCAATCGACGACAAGTACCCGGTCAACAAAATGAACCATGTCAGTTTCAAATAACAACGGGATACAAATGACGCAATAAGGCGCATTCAGCTGTTCAATCTCCGATTGTATGGTTTTATAAATTAAGGGATGAAGTATCGATTCAAGTTTTTGTTTCTGCTTGAGATCGGAAAAAATGCGTTCGCTAAGTTTTTTTCTATTCAGTGATCCATCCGGATTAAGTATATCCGTCCCGAATTCTTGCTGTATCTGATCGAGTGCAGGTTGGCCTTTTTCCACAAGCCGATGGGCTATTTCATCAGCATCAATCACTGGGATATTTAACTTGGCGAAAACCTTAGCGACGGTGGTTTTTCCGCAACCTATGCCGCCGGTTAGTCCGACCTTCAGCATGGTTTTACAGGCCTGCAGTCGTTAGATAGAGTTGATTAATGTCGTTTCCCCATAACAGTGCGATCCATCCGGCAGCCGCCAAATAGGGTCCAAAGGGGATCGGAATATTGTGGTCGCGTCTATTGAAAATGACCATGATTGTTCCAATGACCGCACCGACCAGTGATGATAATAAAATAATAACCGGCAAGTATTGCCAGCCCAACCAGGCACCGAATAAAGCCAGCAATTTAAAGTCACCGTAGCCCATGCCTTCTTTGCCAGTCGCTAGTTTAAACAGATGATAAACCGTCCATAGAGCTATGTAGCCGGCAATGGCGCCTATAATGCTGGAGTGAGCGTCAGTAAATAGATTAAACAGACTTAAACACATCCCTAACCACAGTGCGGGTAAGGTGATTGAGTCAGGCAATAGCTGGTGGTCAATATCGATAAAGCTTAGCGCAATCAGTGACCAGGTCAACACCAGTGCAAAAACAGTTTGCGGCGTGCCGCCGAAATGCCAGGCCACTATGGCTGAGGTTATGGCGGTGAAAACTTCTATAAAGGGATAGCGCATTGAAATGTGACAGTTACATTTTGCGCATTTGCCCTTTAAAAAAAGATAGCTGATGACCGGGATGTTTTGGTAAGGCTTGATCGGCGTATTGCAGCCAGGACAGCGGGATAAGGGGAAAGCCAGATTGAAGGGCTCCTCCTCGGCACACCGCTTCGCTGCTTCTGCACCGACCTCCATGGATTGAGGAAATGCCGCAAGACTGCCGGTATCAGTCGCGGCCATGCTGTCGTCGGGTTGCGTTTCTTCTGAGCTGTTTTGCAAATATTCGATGCATTCCTCGCGCCAATTTCGTTGCATCATTATCGGTAGTCGATAGATAACAACATTGAGGAAGCTACCTACAAGCAAACCAATAACAGCCGCTAAAGCAGAAATAAGGTGGGGTGTATTTAAAAGCATACTAAGTTGTTGCATCATGTGTTTTTGAAAAAGTGTACATTCTGAGCGTTTGTGAACAGCGCATGTAAAAGTGCTTAGCCGACAGCTGCGCCCATTTTGAATATAGGTAGATACATGGCGACAATCAGGCCTCCGACTAGAATCCCTAAAATAACCATAATAATCGGTTCCATTAAGCTGCTTAAGTTATCGATAAGGTTATCGACTTCTTCTTCATAAAAATCCGCGACCTTGGCCAGCATGGCATCCATAGAACCTGATTCTTCACCTATTGCAACCATTTGCTGCACCATGTGCGGGAAAAGATCGGCTTGGCTCATGGCAAACTGTAGTCTTTCACCTGTTGCCACTTCTTCGCGCATTTTTAAAACAGCTTCGGCGTAGATAATATTACCACAGGCTCCGGCGACTGATTCCAGCGCTTCTACGAGCGGGACGCCTGCTGCAGACATGGTGGATAATGTTCTGGCAAAACGGGCAATGGCGGATTTGTTTATAATTAATCCGACTACGGGGGTCTTTAGTAAGGTTTTGTCCAGAAAGTGATTGAATTTTCGCGAACGTTTTTTGAAATAACCAAAGGTATAAACAGCACCGACTATGATGCCAATGACAATCCACCAATAATTTTGCATCCATTCAGACATGTCAATAACCATGCGGGTGAATGCCGGCAAGTCCGCACCAAAACTTTTGAAAAGATCTTCAAATACGGGTACCACAAAAATCAGAAGAATGGCTGTGACGATAAAAGCAACAACAACAACTGCGATAGGATAAGTCAGAGCCTTTTTGATCTTCTTCTTCATGGACTCGGTCTTTTCTTTGTAGGTGGCGATTTTATCCAGCAGTGTTTCCAATACTCCTGCCTGTTCGCCTGCCTCAACCAAGTTACAAAATAACTCATCAAAATACAGTGACTTTTTGTTCAATGCCTGGGCTAAAGTGTCACCGCCTTCAATATCAGCCTTAATGCTCAATAGCAGCTTTTGCATGCTTGGGTTTTCATGGCCTTTACCAACAATGTCGAACGATTGAACTAAGGGCACGCCCGCGCTAAGCATGGTGGCTAGCTGTCGGGAAAAAATCGCTATATCGCCTGGTGTGATTGCCTGGGTTTTTGGACTGAATAGAGACTTAGGCTTCTTTTTGATTTTAGTAACGCGATACCCCTGCCGTCTTAACTCGGTTTTAGCAATAATCTCGTTTTTTGCGGTGATATTCCCCCCGGTTTTTTTTCCGGTTTTATCTTTTCCTTGCCAGGTGAAATCTAGTTGTTCTATTTGGTCTGCCATTGTTATTCCTTGGTTACCCGGTCAATTTCTTCCAGGCTGGTGATGCCCAGGCGAATCTTGTTTAATCCTGAGGCACGTAAGTCATTAATGCCTTCAGACTTGGCTTGCTCTGCCAATTGCATGGCGTTGCAGCCCTCAAGAATAAGTGAGCGCATTTTTTCACTTAGCGTCATAACCTGATAAATGCCTACTCGGCCTTTATATCCATTCGTGCATTGATCGCAACCTACTGGGCTAAATATTTTGAGGGTACTTAACTCGTCTTCTTTAAGCCCTGCTGAAGTCAGTATGTTGTTGGGAAAGTCGGCAGGAGCTTTGCAGTGCTCGCACAAGCGCCGGGCCAGGCGCTGAGCCATAATCAAATTAACGGCAGAAACTATGTTGAAGGGCTCAATGCCCATCTGCATCAACCGGTTTAATGTTTGAGGCGCATCATTGGTATGTAAGGTTGATAATACCAAGTGACCTGGTTGTGCTGCTTTAACG
>JBAZTN010000275.1:0-3274 GCA_041661895.1 Methylobacter sp.
TCTGTCTGTGTCCAGTTGAACCTTTTCTATCGGTTGGCCGGTATGATCAGAAAGAATTTTATTCAGTTTTTCTCTGATTGAAAGAATTTCTTTGGCATGTATATCAAAATCAGAAGCCTGCCCCTGAAAACCGCCCAATGGCTGATGAATCATCATTCTGGAGTGAGGCAAACAATAACGTTTACCTTTTGCTCCGCCAGTCAGAAGCAATGCCCCCATACTGGCAGCCTGACCAATACACATGGTGCTGACATCGGGCTTAATAAACTGCATGGTGTCATAAATTGACATGCCCGCAGTCACCGAACCGCCCGGCGAATTGATATACAAATGAATGTCCTTATCAGGATTTTCTGATTCCAGAAAAAGCATCTGGGCAACAATCAGATTAGCCGAATAGTCTTCAACTTGACCAACCAGAAAAATAACCCGCTCTTTTAGTAGTCTTGAATAAATATCAAAAGAACGTTCACCTCGAGCCGTTTGCTCAACAACGATAGGAACCAATCCACCTGCAGCTTCTGGAGCCATCATTTGATTTCTTATATGCTGGTTATACATTCAAACTCCTTACCGTTGTTTACCCATTACATCATTAAAATTTATTGTTTCATCAGATACTTTTGCCCGCGCAACCAGCCATTCAATAGTCTGATCTTCCAAAACCATCTGCTGCACATCATTCAACCGACTTTCATCTGAATAATACCAGTTGATAACGTCTTCAGGACGTTCATAGCTTTTCGCCATATCTTCAATAGTAGCCCGTACTTTATCGCCGTCAACCTTAATATCATTTTTGTGGATGATTTCACCTAAAATCAAACCTAAGGCCACGCGGCGTTTAGCCTGATCTTCAAACACATCTCTTGGCAGCTTTAAGTCTTCCAACTTCATTTTCTGCCTTTTAGCGGTTTCCAAATAAGGCTTCATCATGTTTTCGACTTCCTGGTCGATCAACGTATTGGGAACAGCAATCTGAATTTTTTCATATAAGGCATCCATTACTGCGGTTTTCAATTTGCCACGCAATGCCTGCTCAAGCTCTCTTTCCATGTTGTTTTTAATATCTGCACGGAAAGAATCCACTGATCCATCTTCAACGCCATAGGCCTTAATAAAAGCCTCATCAATCTTCGGCAGCACAGGTCCTTCAACGTTAGTCACTTCAACTTCAAACTCAGCTGCTTTGCCAGCCAATTTCTCATTACCGTACTCTTCTGGAAAAGACACTTCAAAAGTTTTATTATCGCCTGCCTTGAGGCCGGTCAGATTTTTTTCAAAGCCAGGAATCATCTGATTTGCGCCAATTTCAACCTGATAAGCCTCTACTTTTCCGTCTGTAAAGTTCTCGCCCTCAGAAGTCCCTGAGAAATTAATTGTTACGCGATCTTGTTTCTTGGAAGCACGCTTAACTGCTTTCCATTCTTTCTTTTGCGCTCTCAGCTTCTCAATCATGTCATCGACATCAGCTTCCTGAACCGTAGAAACCGGACGCAGCACTTCGAGTTGCTCAACACCTTCCAGCGAAATTTCAGGATAGACCTCAAACTCTGCCGTGTACTTAAACCCTTCAGTTTCATCTGATGAGTGAATATACGGATGACCGGCGGGCCTTAAATTCTGATCTTGCAACGCTTCATAGTAAGTAGATTGAATCAAATCCCCGGCAATTTCACCACGAACCCTGTCGCCATACATTTTTTGAACTACATGCTGAGGCACTTTACCAGGACGAAAGCCATCGATTTTAACTTCGCGCGCTAACGACTTTAAACGTGCCGCCATTTTTTCCTGAACAATTTCTTCAGGCACACTAACAGTCATTTTTCTGCTTAATTCTGATGTCTTTTCGACAGAAACTTGCATTTCTTTACCCCAAATAGTTTAAATAAGAATTTTGTAAGATGCCGGGAAAACGGCTCAAAGATCTGAAAATTAACGATGAATCGCTAATTCTTAATGTATACATATTGAATTTTAGTGGTGCGAATGGAGAGACTCGAACTCTCACAGGATAACCTACTGGAACCTAAATCCAGCGCGTCTACCAGTTCCGCCACATTCGCACTTTGAATGAACTTGCAATTATAGTCGCAATTCTATTTACATAACAAGCGATAAATCCAAAAAACTTCCAGCACAACTTTGCGTCACATTTATTGAAAGAACAAATGACCAACACAACTCACTCCTCTACATAAAAACACTTTTGACCCCCTACAGGACATCTAATCTCAAATCAGACACTTACTACCGACACATCAAACCCTAAGCATCTGATTTCATCTGCGAATTCGTTCATTATTTCTGGAGACAACTTCTCCAACCGACTGGATTCCGGTTGCAATGAAGGTCGCGCTATCGTATACAGCATTATGCCCTTCAAACTAACATTCTCCTTAATCATTTTCAGCAAGCTGATGAATGCATTTCTTTCCTTCAGAGACAAACCCTGTTTATCATAATCCAATAAGCATATTTGCAGCTTTGTTGGACAAAGTTTTGCTGAAAGCAATAGATTTTCTACGCCAGCCTTAAGGCTTTGACCCGCATTGTTAATTAAAGCCCTGCCCTCTTCTGTTGCGCTATCGAGCTTAAACCACACCTCTCCGCCATATTCCCTTAATTTCCTCAAGCCATCCTGAACCCTGGACTGGTGCACCAAACTGCCATTGGTAATCAACACAAAATTACTATGCGGCAGGACCCCGACCTCTGACGCAATCTCACCAATTAAAGCCACTGCTTTATCAAAATCCTTTAAGCTGGTCGGCTCGCCATTGCCGGAAATGGCAATATCTTTAATAACTCGCTTATCTGCATCCACCTGAAAACGCTGATAGAAATCGCCATTCAGCACATCATCAAGAAAAAACCTCAGCTCATCTTCCAATAACTGAAAATCCAGGTCCGCCGCAGCACCGATTTTCAAATCAGGCACCTGGCAGTAGATGCAGCGCCAGTTACAGGCATTATTGGTGTTAAAATTAATGCCGATAGACAAGCCACCCGCTCGCCTGGAAAGCACCGGGTAGACGTACTTCAAACCAGCGATATCCCGGCTATGATTGCTTGTTGTTAATATTGATGCCATGAATATATTTAGACGCAACTCTGCTTTTAAGCATGTTAAACGATCATATCGCCAATAAAAAAGCCCTAGCTTTTATACTGGGGCTTTTGTCCGTCTGCACTAACTTAAGAGTTATTTAATTAAAATCAACTCTAACTTATTTTAACCAGCACTTCGCCACGCCCCATTTCTGACATA
>JBAZTN010000276.1:0-3266 GCA_041661895.1 Methylobacter sp.
GCAGAGCTCCAGGGTGGAGAAGTTAAAGCCTTTGATCAGATTGATAATGCACCAGAAGAGCGCGCACGTGGTATTACCATTGCTACGTCACACGTAGAATATGAATCACCCATACGCCACTATGCGCATGTTGACTGCCCAGGTCACGCCGATTATGTAAAAAACATGATCACCGGTGCGGCTCAAATGGACGGTGCTATCCTGGTTTGTTCGGCTGCTGACGGCCCAATGCCACAAACAAGAGAGCACATCCTACTGTCAAGACAGGTGGGCGTTCCTTATATTGTTGTGTTCTTGAACAAAGCCGACATGGTAGATGACGCAGAGTTAATCGAACTGGTTGAAATGGAAATCAGAGAATTACTCGATATGTACGAATTTCCAGGTGATGACACACCTATCATCGTAGGTTCAGCTTTACTTGCATTGCAAGGCGATACCAGTGAAATTGGCGTCCCATCTGTTGTCAAATTGGTTGATGCGTTGGATAGCTACATTCCTGAACCAGTAAGAGCTGTAGATGGTGCGTTTCTGATGCCTATCGAAGACGTATTCTCAATCTCTGGTCGTGGAACAGTGGTAACTGGACGTATTGAGCGTGGCGTTATTAAAGTTGGTCAAGAAATCGAGATTGTCGGTATTAGGCCCACGGTCACAACCACATGTACCGGCGTTGAAATGTTCCGTAAATTACTGGATGAAGGTCAGGCCGGTGATAATGTTGGTATCCTGTTAAGGGGAACCAAAAGAGATGATGTTGAGCGTGGTCAAGTATTGGCGCATAAAGGCACAATTAAGCCGCATTCATACTTCAACTCTGAAATTTATATCTTATCCAAAGATGAAGGTGGTCGTCATACTCCTTTCTTTAATGGCTACCGTCCACAGTTCTATTTCAGAACTACCGACGTAACCGGTGCTGTTGAGTTACCAGAGGGCGTTGAAATGGTGATGCCCGGTGATAATATTTCAGTAAAAGTAAAGCTGATTTCACCGATTGCCATGGAAGATGGCTTGCGATTCGCAATCCGTGAAGGTGGTCGTACAGTAGGTGCGGGCGTCGTTGCATCAATAATCGAGTAATAAATATGTCTAAACAAACTATCAGAATCCGTTTGAAATCATTTGATCATAAATTGATTGATCAATCGGCTGGTGAGATAGTAGAAACAGCAAGAAGAACAGGTGCTCAAGTTAAGGGTCCTATTCCATTGCCTACTAAAAAAGAGCGTTTTACGATTTTGATTTCTCCGCATGTAAATAAAGATGCGCGTGATCAATATGAATTGAGAACGTATAAAAGATTATTGGATATCGTTGAACCAACAGAAAAAACCGTAGATGCATTGATGAAGTTAGATCTTGCAGCTGGTGTTGATGTTCAAATAAAATTGAATTAAGAAGCAGGGGAATTGGCAGATGTCAATAGGTCTTATAGGTCGTAAATGTGGTATGACCAGAGTTTTTTGTGAAGATGGTTCGTCAGTACCAGTTACTGTACTCCAGATTGACTCAAACAGAGTTACTCAGGTTAAAGGTATTGAAGTTGATGGATATCGTTCGATTCAAGTAGCGGCGGGCGATAAAAAATCTTCTAGAGTCAATAAAGCAATGGCTGGTCATTACGCAGCAGCTAATGTGACAGCTGGGCGCGGCCTTTGGGAGTTTAGGCTCGAAGATGGTGAAGGTGAAGATTTGTCCGCTGGGTCTTCATTATCTTTAGATATTTTTTCTGCTGGTCAAGTTGTTGACGTTCAGGGTAAAAGTATTGGTAAAGGTTTTGCTGGTGGTATAAAGCGTCACAACTTCAGTATGCAAGATGCTACTCATGGTAACTCACGCTCACACAGAGTGTTGGGTTCTATCGGTATGTGTCAAACGCCTGGTCGTGTATTTAAAGGCAAGAAAATGGAAGGTCATATGGGAGCTGAAAAAGTTACAGTTCAGAATCTGACCATTCATTCAATTGATGCAGCAAGAAATTTAATTCTAGTAAAAGGCGCGGTGCCTGGTGCTAAAGGCGGTGATGTGGTTATTACACCCGCCATGAAAATGCGAAATAAAGGTTAAGCCATGAGTATGCAAATACCTGCTTTAAGTGAAAAAGACTCTGCTGGAAAAGTAGAAGTAATGGAAGCTATTTTTGGTCAAGCTTTTAACGAAACCTTGGTTCATCAGTTAGTGGTAAGATACTTGGCTGGGGCGCGTGCCGGAACTAAAGCTCAGAAAACACGCTCTGATGTAAGTGGTGGTGGTTCAAAGCCATGGAAACAAAAAGGGACGGGGCGAGCAAGGTCTGGTACAATACGCAGTCCTATCTGGCGGACTGGTGGTGTAGCTTTCGCAGCTAGGCCAAGGTCTTATGAGCAAAAGCTTAATAAGAAAATGTTTCGTGTTGGGGTTCGGTCAATTTTGTCTGAGTTACTTAGGCAGGATCGATTGGTGGTGAGTAGCGATATTTTACCTACAAGCCCTAAAACAAAAGATTTAAATACAAAAATTAAAAATATAGACGCAAAGCGCATTTTGATCGTTGTTGAGAATGTTGATGCAAATCTGGCTTTAGCATCAAGAAACATTCCTTATGTAGAAGTTATTGAGGCGGCTAATTTGAGCCCGGTTTCATTAATTTCAGCAGACAAGGTTATTGCTACGCCAGGTGCGTTAAAGCAATTAGAGGAGCGCTTGGCATGAGTCTAACTAAATATCATTTGGCAAGCGTGTTGCAAGCTCCAGTTATATCTGAAAAGAGCACTATTGCCGCAGAAAAAAATAATCGATTTGTTTTTAAAGTGCAAAAACAGGCAACAAAAAAGCAAGTCAAAAGTGCAGTGGAAGTTATGTTTAACGTTGAAGTTGATTCGGTTCAGGTTTTGAACGTTAAAGGCAAACAGAAAAGATTTGGTGGTTCGTTAGGCCAAAGATCTGATTGGAAAAAGGCTTATGTAAAACTTAAGCCTGGCCATGACATAGATTTCTCTGCTGCTTAATTAATTTAAGTTTTAAAAGATCAATAGGAAACGGTAGAAAGCATGGCGATTGTAAAGTCTAAACCGACGTCACCGGGATCACGGTTTGTTGTACGCATCAAAAATGATGAGTTGCACAAAGGCAAACCTTATGCACCTTTGTTAAGCAAGAATAGCAAAAGTGGCGGTCGTAATAATCAGGGGCGTATAACAACACGTCATGTGGGTGGTGGTCATAAACAGCACTATCGGATTATTGATTTTAAAAGAAATAAAACCGATATACCTGCCGTCGTT
>JBAZTN010000277.1:0-3265 GCA_041661895.1 Methylobacter sp.
TCAGTATCCGTAATATTATCGCACCGGTAAAAGAGCTTGTTAAGGGTACGCAAGCAGTCGCTTCTGGGCAGTATGATCAGCAGTTGCCAGTTATTGCCCAGGATGATCTCGGTTTTCTGGTTGAATCATTCAATGAGATGACTCATCGTATCGCCCGGGCTAGTGATGAAACTCGACTGGCCGGTTTTGAGGTGGAAAATCAACGGGCCTATTTGGAAACGATACTGGCGAATTTGACGGCAGGGGTGATAAGTTTTGATGCCAATTATAAGATTCGCACGGCTAATCAGGCGGCTTACCGGATTTTTCATATCCATGTGAATCAATTTGCCGGGCAGACGTTGTTGGAACTGGTTCAGGGGTATGCTGAGCTGGCAGAGCCATTAAAATTAATTCAGCGTTTAGTGGAGCAAGCGGACGATATCTGGCAGCAGCCGATTGCTTTCTTAGGGCCCAATGGTCGACAGGAATTGCTGTGTAGAGGAACGCCTCTGTTTTCTCAGGAAGGCTTGCGGGTCGGGGCGGTGGTGGTTTTTGATGATGTCACTGATTTGATTCAGGCGCAGAAGAATGCGGCTTGGGGTGAGGTGGCCCGTCGATTGGCCCATGAAATCAAGAATCCGTTAACACCCATACAGCTTTCGGCAGAAAGGTTGCAGCATAAGTTAGCTGACAAGTTGTCTGCTATTGATGCTGAAATTCTGCAGCGCGCAACCAGAACCATCGTGCAGCAGGTTGAAGCGATGAAGGAAATGGTGGATGATTTTTCGGAATATGCCAAGCCGTCCAGGAGGCAAACTATACATATTGATTTGCCAAAATTAGTACAGGAAGTTTTATCGCTTTATATATTGCAGTCGGGAGTTAAATTTAAAGCTGATTACGGAACAGGTTTATTGATGATTAATGGCGACCCGGTCAGTATCAGGCAGGTGCTTCATAATCTGATAAAAAATGCGATGGAAGCCATAGATGCCAAGGGCTTAATTGAAATAAGTCTGCACAGGGTGCGGAAAAATAATACCGACTTCATTGAAATAGCGCTTTATGATGATGGTCCCGGTATTAAAGATGAACAAATTGAGAAGATTTTTGAGCCTTACGTTACTACTAAAGCCAAGGGTACAGGCTTGGGCTTGGCGATAGTGAAAAAAATAATCGAAGAACATGGCGGTGCAATATGGGTTGACACCAGTCGTAAAGTGGGAGCTGGATTTATAATTCAGCTTCCGGCGTGTAACTTTTGAGATGCCATAAAAACATGAATATATATACACCTCATATATTAGTTGTAGATGATGAGCCGGATATTCGCCGTCTTGTATGCGAAATTCTAGAAGATGAAGGTTATCAGGTCTCTATGGCCGAGAACGCAAGCGAAGCGCGGGAATTAAAAAAGTCTAAAAACCCCGACCTGATCTTGCTGGATATCTGGATGCCTGATGCCGATGGGATTACGTTATTGAAAGAATGGGTCACCGAAGAAGCAATGCTTTGTCCCGTGATCATGATGTCAGGACACGGTTCCGTTGAGGCTGCTGTTGAAGCGACTCGATTAGGGGCTTATGATTTTCTTGAGAAGCCATTGTCTTTGGCAAAATTATTATTGATTGTAGAAAGAGCTTTGGAAGCCAGCCATCTACAAATAGAAAATGCGGGGCTTAAACAGCAGCTGGTTGTGGATATCGAGCCTGTAGGGAAGAGTGCCGCAGTCGCGAGAACTAAAGATCAATTAAAACGACTGGCTCAGCATGATGCCCGGGTATTGTTTGTAGGCGAAGCGGGTGTTGGTAAAGAGATGTATGCGCGTTATTTGCATAATAACAGTGCGCAACGGGATGGTCCTTTTGTTGATGTGGCAGTAGGTAGTATATCGCCTGAAAATTCGGCAGTAGAGTTTTTCGGTAAGGAAGATGCCGGGAAAGTTTATCCGGGCTTGTTAGAGCGCGCACATAAAGGAACGCTGTTTTTAGGCGAAATTGGCGATATGGACAAGGAAACTCAGTTAAGGCTACTCAGTGCTCTGGAGTCGAGTTCTTTTTTGCGGGTAGGGGGTAGCTCGGCTGTTCGTGTCGATGTCAGGATTGTCGCATCAACCCGGATTGCCTTGGATGAAGCGGTCAAGGCTGGGCGTTTTCGACAGGATTTATATTATTTGCTTAACGAAGTCACGCTCGATATTCAGCCGCTCAGGGAACATAGCGAGGATGTGCCAGGACTGTTGAGTTTTTATGTTGATTACTTTGTTACCCAGGATAAATTGGCGTTCCGGAAGTTTTCCATGGCGGCACAGAATTTTTTACGTAATTACAGTTGGCGAGGGAATGTGCGGGAATTAAAAAATCTGGTGCAACGACTAATGATTCTCGGTGTTGGCGAAGATATAGAGTTAGATGAAGTGAAGTCGGCATTGGGATCAGTGATTGGTGACGTGGTTACTTCTGCGTCGGTTCCAGAGTTTTTCAATTTGCCGTTAAAAGAGGCCAGGGATCATTTTGAGAAGGCTTATTTAGAATATCATTTTGAAAGAAACGGCGGGAGTGTTGCAAAGTTGTCAGACGCAGTTGGCATGGAGCGAACGCATTTGTATCGTAAATTGCATTCGTTAAATATTAAGTTATGAGTAAGCTTGTCGATTTGGTATACTTATCCAAGTAAACATGAATACGAGCAGGGAAGTAAATAAACTTGAAAAAGTTAGTAATGTTTAGTAGAATTCTCGCTCTTTTATTGAGCCTTTAACAGAAAGCCTAAGTAACGATGAAAACATTTAGTGCAAAGCCAGCAGAAGTTAAGCGCGATTGGTACGTAGTTGATGCAGAAGGAAAGACGCTAGGTCGTCTTGCTTCTGAGATTGCGCTTCGTCTTCGCGGTAAACACAAACCAGAATACACACCGCATGTTGATACCGGTGATTACATTATTGTAGTAAACGCAGAAAAAATCGGCGTTACAGGCAATAAAGAAAAAGATAAATTGTATCATCGCCATACAGGTTATGTCGGTAATCTAAAAACCGTTAGCCTAGGTAAATTAAGAAAAACTTTCCCCGATCGTATTCTTAATACAGCGGTTAAAGGAATGTTACCTAACAATCCATTGGGTCGTGCAATGTTCAAGAAATTGAAAGTTTATGCAGGTCCTGAACACGATCATCAGGCTCAACAGCCACAAGTTTTAGAATTATAAGCGGGTAGACCATGGCAGCAGCTCAGTATTACGGAACAGGTCGTCGTAAATGTGCAATAGCACGTGTTTACGCAAC
>JBAZTN010000278.1:0-3264 GCA_041661895.1 Methylobacter sp.
GCACCTCCTTGAGTTGTTGTTTTTGCCGCTTATCGAGGCGGGAACGATACTCCGTGTAAACCTTGTTCAGTTCCTTGTCCAGTCGTTGAAACTGTTCCATCGCACACTGATTCATCGCGGTTTGAGTATTAAGATCGCCACAGTCGGCAAATGCAGTAGCACTCACCGCAAAGGCTAGTAATGATAAAAGTGTTAAAAGTTTACGCATAGTTAGGGTTGCTTCCTTATTTGTGACGTCAAACGCAGAGCTCCGGAAAATCAGGAGCACAGCGAGTAATTTATACGAGTGCTGCACCTTCATCGAAACACCATCCAGCGGGCATAGTAGTTTTGCACTTTAGTTCATAGTCAATATGATTCGCTTCTTCTTTTGTGATGATGGAAACTTTCCAGTGCTTTTGAAGAAGTTTAGCAATTTCTTCGTCGTTTAGCTTTCCGCCCTTATTCAAGCGACGAGATTCCTGAATTAGAACTGCACAAGGAACAACGTGCTACGCTCCGGATGATTGATCATTTAAAATTTTATCTCTGTAGATTTTCCAACTTTAACAAAATCAAGCTCAGAATGTAAAATGTGCGAGGATATTCTGGTATGAGTCGCCCCTCCTCTACATGATTTCTAAAATAACGAATCAAAACTAAACATGTGGGAAACACAATCCCTTCGTTCGTATAGTTTGAAATGGAAACACCTCCTTGCTGATTTTAACGCGATATATACGACATCAATTGTCTGATAAAAAATCTAATTTGTCGTATATTCCTCAGAAATCCATCTAATTGATTGTTTTGATTGAATGGTTAAACCATCCCCCTTCCTGGATCCCAAGGCTATCAAAGAGCGTGGAGAAGTAACCAGTAATTTTCTATCTTATAGTTTTTATAATACCTACCAATTTACTTGACTGGAAAAACACACGATGAAAGTGACAAATATTGGACACTTTATTTAAAGCAAAATTGGGTATTGGATTGAAATTTGGATCGCGCCCCCCAATTATATTCGAATACTTGTAACATAACTGATTGTCTACAGGGACCGATATTTGGTCCTGCAATAAATGACAACCGTTTATTTTTAAATCGTTTCTAATTCCTGACACTTAAGACGCTTGACCAACGTCATAATAAAGATACCATTAAGCATGCTATTAAAAAAGCCAGCAATTCTCAACCAAAACCAGACTGCCCGCCCCATCACCATGAAATTTAAACCGTCCGCTATCACACTGGCTTTGAGCCTTGTACTCTTCCCTGCCCCACAGCAAGCCGTTGAGATTAGTAAAATAGAATTGCCGGATATGGGCGACTCTTCTGGCACGCTGATTACACCTGCCGAAGAAAAAGAATTTGGTGAGGCATTTTTCAGAAGCCTGCACTCGCAAATTTCCATTAATCAGGATGCCGAAATTCAGCAGTATATTCAATCAATTGGTGAACGGCTTGTTGCTAATAGCGATGCCCCGAGCCAACCGTTTCATTTTTTTGTGGTGCTGGAAAAGGACATCAACGCTTTTGCAGGACCCGGTGGTTATATTGGCGTTAACTCAGGATTAATTTTAATCACTGAAGCAGAAAGCGAATTAGCATCGGTGATGGCGCACGAAATTGGACACGTTACACAGCGTCATTTATATCGCGCTTTTGAAGCTGCTGGCCGTTTATCGATTCCTACCGCAGCCGCAACACTGGCCGCTATTCTGTTGGGTACGCAGTCACCTGCAATGGGGCAAGCAGCCTTGGTAGCCATTCAAGCAGGCAGCGTTCAGTTTCAAATTGATTTTACCCGTGAAAACGAAGAAGAAGCGGATCGTGTCGGTATGCAAACACTAGTGGGATCCCAGTTTGACCCACGCAGCATGCCAACATTTTTCGAGCGGCTACAGCAGTCCAGTCGTTATTACGGACAGAACATCCCCGAATTTTTAAGAACTCACCCGGTCACCGCCTCTCGTATTTCCGACACGCGTGGACGTGCAGAAACCTACCCTTTTAAACAATACGCTGACTCGCTCGGTTATCAATTAACCAAAGCAAAAATTCGGGTTTTAACAAGTACTGACATTGCCGAGGCGCTCAAATATTTTCAATCCGGATTAACGCAAGGCACGACCGAACAGCGTACCGTTGCCCGTTATGGCATGGGTTTGATTGCACTTAACTCGCAAAAATTCGACGAGGCTGAAGCTACTTTTCAACAATTGGTAAAAGAATACCCCAATCAAGCCCAATACGTAGCAGCACTTGCCCGCACAGCACTGGAGTCAAGAAACTACAACACAGCGCTTGCCCGATATAAAAAGTTAACTGAGCAGTTTCCTGATAACGAAGCCATTAAGCTTGAATATATAACCTCTCTGTTAAAAGCGGGTAATCCCGAACAAGCACGAAAAAATTTATTCCTGTTAAAACCAAAAACCCAGCAACAGCCAATCTATTCACAACTGTTAGCGCAAGCTTATAGCGACTTAAATCAGCCGGCTGAATCTCATCGCTATCTTGCCGAATACTACTATGCGACGGGGCAAACCAGAGAAGCCATCCAACAGATAAGACTGGCTCAAAAATCAAAAGGCCTTAATTTTAAACTGTCCTCTATCCTCAATGAACGACTCAGTTTTTTTCTTGACGAGGAAGCGGAAGCGAGACGCAACCAGTAGCATGGGCCGCGTCTTGCAGCATTTCCACCATCCCCAGCGGTCAGATGTGGGCAAATAGAATAAAAAGTAACTGGCTTTTCCTTAACGTTTGCTTAACAATCGGGGAGTCGCTATTTTTGCGAAAGCTTTTTTGGGCATCCCTGCCGAACAAGCAGCAAAAAACACACGACCGCTAATGCCTGCGGCTGCCCCAGCCGTCCTGCGTCTCTCGTTTGCCACCCAACAAGGGGTGGCTCACATCATCCCAATGACTCGACGCGATTTCGGAAAGCCTGCATTTTCACTCCGCACAAAACGCTGCGTAAAAACACATGCACTATCGCTTCTGAGGACTACTCGACTCCTGTCTCGCAGCGAAAGCACCGCCTGCCTGCAATTTTGTTTATTAGCAGTCGCTAAAGCTATATAACAAATTGTATTTATTATATATTTTCGACACGATACTATTTTTCCTGAAAAACCATGTTTTTTAATAGACAGTAGCGCTTTATTTGAATAGAATTCTCGCCAGCTACACGGAGTGGGCTCGGTTTAATCGCCGACTGAGGAGGGAGTAGTCTGTTAGACTATATTGATAACAATAATAAATAGGTATTACTGCTTG
>JBAZTN010000279.1:0-3252 GCA_041661895.1 Methylobacter sp.
TCCGCGCCCACGGACCCGCTTGGCGACAAGCTCAGCAGACTCACTTAAGTCTGGGGCAACTGAAAGTCATGTCCGCCATCGAACAGTGTCGTACCTCGACATTGGGTGGGCATGTGTTGCACTGCCCCGCCTGTGAGCATGACGAAATCGCCTACAACTCTTGCCGTAACCGGCACTGCCCGAAGTGCCAGGCCAGTGCGGCCAAACGTTGGCTCGAAGCCCGGCAGGCCGATCTGTTACCGGTGGACTATTACCATGTGGTATTCACCTTGCCCGCGCCGATCAGCGCCATCGCTTACACCAACAAGGCGGTGATCTATGGCCTGCTGTTTGAGGTCGCCGCCGAGACGCTACGCACCATCGCCGCTGACCCCAAACATCTGGGGGCACGGATCGGGGCCACCCTAGTCCTGCATACGTGGGGATCCGCATTGACGCATCACCCGCATGTGCATGGCATCGTCCCCGGCGGCGGGTTATCCTTAGACGGCGAGCGATGGGTGGCTTGCAAACCAGGCTTCTTCTTATCGGTACGCGTGCTGTCACGGCTGTTTCGACGGCGTTTTCTGGAAGAGCTCAGCAAAGCGCAGGCGGCTGGACAATTGCAGTTCTTCGGTGAGTATGCCCATCTAGCTGACGCCTCGGCCTTTGCCGGCTGGCTCGCACCGCTTAAAAAGTGCGAATGGGTGGTCTACGCCAAACGCCCGTTTGCAGGGCCTGCGGCTGTCTTGGCTTATCTGTCGCGTTATACTCACCGCGTGGCAATCGCCAACTCACGCCTACTTTCCCTGGACGAGCAGGGTGTCACGTTCCGTTGGAAAGACTACCGAACCAAGGGCAAGACACGGCATAAAACCATGACACTCAATACCGACGAGTTCATCCGCCGCTTCCTGTTGCATGTGTTGCCTAATGGCTTTCATCGCATTCGTCATTATGGCTTGCTCGCCAATGGCGGCCGCCGTAAACAGCTTGCGCAGGTACGTGAACTATTGCAGGTTATGCCCGCCGACAGGGAACTCAACGGTGGGGATACCGACGCGGTAGGGCAACCGGCCCAGCCGACTTTCACCTGTCCCGACTGCGGTGCAGCCATGATCATCGTCGAAACCTTAACGCGCAAACAGCCGATTCGAGCGCCACCTTGGCAGCGAGGTGCGGCATGAAAACAAGTGCCTGCCAAACTCCAAATCACCGGCCACTGTTTCATCGGCGGTTAGAGCCGATACGGGAAGGCTTGGCCAGGTGGCGTAAAATCCCTCTTTTTTGCTCGCCGCCGCCACCAAAAATCAGGCGCATAAACTGCGAGATGAATTCTCTGGGCTATGCCGGGCTTCGGCTGCTCGACATGAGAGCCAGGCTAACCCGTAAAGCCACCTTTCAAATCCCCATAGCACATTGCCTGTCCTGACTCACCTCGGTGTATACCGCGGTTTCCTCCCTCGAGGCTTGTCCGACGCCTGCCTCTAAGTTCAGCTGCATGCTGGCAGTCCTGCACATGAGGGCAGGCATCAGACAACCCTTAACAATAGTCGCCGTTTGATGTCCATAAGGCGACAGATTATATGAGCGTATGCCAATCTTAGTGATCGTGCACTGCAGATGTGCTTGGATTCAGTGTACAGGCACAGGTATGGTTAGTCGTTCCTTGTTCCACTTGAAGTGTGCTGTGCTGGATGGAAAAGCGCTCTTTCAGCGTGCACATGATGTTGTCCATGAAAGCGTCACCGGGGTAACCTTCCGGCATCGCCAAATGGACGGTCAAGGCGCATTCGGTCGTGCTCATTCCCCAGACATGCAAATCGTGAACGTCTGAGACGCCGGGACATTGGCGTAGGTAAGTTTCCACTTCGGTTACGTCGATATGTGCCGGGACGGCATTCAATGCCAGTTGTACCGAATCGCGCAATAGACCCCAAGTGTTGATCAAGATAACAACCACGATCACCAGACTGATAACGGCATCAAGCCAGTACCATCCGGTGAACATTATCGCTGCACCGGCAACGACCACACCTAATGAGACGACTGCATCAACCGCCATGTGCAGGTAGGCACCGCGAATGTTCAAGTCGCCCTTGCTTCCCTTTACGAATAGCCATGCGGACAGCCCGTTAATTATGATCCCGATGCCCGCCACCAGCGTGACAGTCAATCCGGCCACTACTGGTGGCTGCGAGAAACGATGGACAGCTTCCCACGCAATGGCTCCGCATGCCACCAGAAGGAGCATGGCGTTTGTCATCGCGGCCAGGATTGAGGTGCTGCGCAGACCGTAGGTGTAACGCCCGCTCGGTGCCTTGCGCCCGAGGATTGCTGCACCCCATGCCAGCAGCAGTCCCAGCACATCAGACATGTTGTGTCCGGCGTCGGCCATCAGTGCCGTCGAATTGGCAATGAAGCCATAGGTGAACTCAACCACGACAAAAGCGGTATTCAGGATGATGGCAATGACGAAGGCACGGCCGTGATTGTTTAGATCACCGTGGTGGTGGCCGCCACCACTATGCGAGTGTCTGTCGTGGTCGTGGTCGTGGTCGTGATTGTGAGAATGATTATGTGTGTGGTGATGTGCCATCAGTCTGCTTCCGTGGTGGAAAAATAATTGTTGGTTTCGGCCCAAAGCTGACGGTGGATGTTTATTTTGAATGGTAGTAATGCATCGTATCAACCGTGCAGTTTACTTGCTGGCACCGCCAAAGCACTAAAAGTAGGCACTTTAGGCGATATATCTGCCTATATAGAGTTGTATTGGGTTAAAAACAGCGTTCACAAAATTGTTGAGTGATTAAATAAGACCTTCTTCTTTCATTGCCTTTTGTACAGCAGGACGTGCAGAAATTTTAGCGGCATAATCTGCTAGTACCGGCCAACGGGAAATATCAAGATTAACATATTGTCCCCAGCTCAGAGTGACAAATAAATAGGCATCGGCCACAGTAAAATGCTCGCCTAGCAAAAACGTTTGAAAGTGCCGCTATTTTTGCGAAAGCTTGTTTTGGGCATCCCAGCCCAAGTAAGCGGCAAAAATTACGCGGCAGCCAATGCCTCCGGCGGCCCCAGCCGTCCTGCTTCATTCGTTGGATACCCGGCAAGGGGTATCCAACATCATTCTCGCAATGACTCGACGCGATGTCGGAAAGCCTGCATTTTCACTACGCAAAAAGCGCTTCGTGAAAACGCATGCACTATCGCTTCTGCGGACTAAAAATCTTCGCTACGCGATGCTCCGCTTCCAAGATTTTCAGCGTT
>JBAZTN010000280.1:0-3240 GCA_041661895.1 Methylobacter sp.
TATCTGGCCGGAGGCATAGGTGCAAAAATCTTGCCCGTGCTGCAACAAGGCGAGTTTATGCAGGGCTTTTTGGCAAAGGGACGTTGTCGGGCCGTCTTGCAGAAAATATCGGTTAAAGTATGCACCAACCCGGAGGTCGCTTTGCTGGGCGCGTTAAGTTACGCCAAAAAAACGGCTAAGTTAGAACTATGAAAATTGGCGGCCCTAAAGAAATAAAAGATCAGGATAACTGTCAGTCGATAGCCCCATTTTAAATGGTCTTACAGGGGTACTCTAAGGTACGATAGGCACTAATGCCGATGTAGCTCAGTTGGTAGAGCAACTGATTCGTAATCAGTAGGTCGTGGGTTCGACTCCCATCATTGGCTCCATATAAATAAAGGTCTTAGGTAATTTGCCAAGGCCTTTTTTTATATTTGGGGCACTGGCGGGGCACTTTGAAATAAAAAACCATAATAAATCGTAATATAAAAAGTCGATCAAGAAAACGGATGCTCTACATTTCATAATTATAAAAGCATAGAAGTTGTGACTGTAGAAGACTTAAGAAGCTAATAAAATAATAACAAACTATCATCCATGGGTGTTGGCGCCGATTGAAAATTGACCACCCGTACCGATTGAAAATTGACCAGGGATAATTGCTGTATAGCGTACTCTACAGCATTGAAATAGTCGACCAGACTGAGTTAGTTTTGCCTCCCTTTTGGTATTGAACTGTCATTTTGAAATAAAGAAAGATTCATCCTATACATCGGTATCAACCTCTGCTGTTTCTGATATTAGCGATCCCCGTAAAGACGATTCCCTGGATTTGATACGTTCTTTTGCCGTTGCACTGCTTTGCTTAAACCTGAATGATTCATTACCCGTTTCGATGATATGGCAATGATGAGTCAGGCGATCCAATAGCGCCGTGGTCAGTTTGGCGTCGATAAACACGCTACTCCATTCTGAAAACGTCAAATTTGTCGTGATAATGACGCTAGTTCGTTCGTAGAGCTTTGAGAGCAAATGGAATAGCAATGCTCCCCCGACCTGTGAAAAGGGCAGATAACCCAACTCGTCCAAGATAATCAAATCCATCTGCATCAGACTGAGTGCCAATCGCCCTTGTTTGCCAGCCGCTTTCTCCTGTTCCAGACTATTGACTAATTCGACGGTGGAGTAAAAGCGCACACGTTTACTGTGATGCTGGATGCCAGAGACCCCAAGTGCAGTAGCCAAATGGGTTTTTCCGGTACCCGTCCCACCCACTAGCACCAGGTTCTGTGCGGCATCGGTAAATTTCATCGTCACCAGATTATTAATCAGCTGCTGATCGACTTTGGATTGACCAAAGTCAAAGCCTAACAAATCCCTATGGATGGGAAATTTAGCGGAACTCATCTGATAACGTATAGCCCGGATACTTCGATCCGTGGCTTCTGCGACCAGTAATTGGCTAAGCAACCTGGTCGCCGAAGCAATGGCTTCAGAGGTGCCTGATTGCCCCTGAGCCTGTATTTCTGCGTAGCATTCCGCCATGCCATGCAATTTGAGTGCTTTGAATTGGCTCATGATGTCAGACATGAGACACCTCTTGCTCAGTCAGGCTGTCATAACGAGCCGTATCAGCTAGTGGCTCTTCGTTGAGTTTCAAGCAGGTTTCCACCTGTTCCGGAATGGGTAACTCATTAAGCCGAGACAGTACGTTAAGCACCTGTTCGATACTGATTACCCCGGCATCTAGGACTTGTTTGACCGCCAGCAAAACCGCATCTAAACCGTGAGTCGGTACAGCGGCCAGCACTTTAGCCATAATCCGATCACCTTGTTGCCGTTCTCGGTGTCGTAATGCCGTTTGCAGCTGGGCAAAGAGCAGCGGCATATCGGCAAACGGTGCCCCGTTGCGTAAGGCGCCCGGTTTTCTTTCAATCAACGGAATATAGTGCTGCCAGTCGTAACTGACTTGATCTCGACTCAGTAACCGCTGATGTCGGGCAATGAGGGTATTCTCGGTACAGACATCAACCCTATCGGCATAAAGATGAATGGTCGCTTTGCTGTTGGCTAAATGACAAGGAACCGAGTATTGGTTACGCTCCACCGTCACCAGGCAGGTACTGGATACCCGCGCTATTACTTCAACGTAGCCATCGAAAGGGGTTGGCATCGGCATCAAATAGATTTGCTCCTGCTCAAGCGCATCGGCGAGGGTAACCCCGGTATAATCAGGATGCGCTATTTCGAGCCAGAGGGTCCGGCAGCGGGCGTCAAGCCAGGCATTCAGTTCAGCAAATGAACCAAAGATTTGGGTTTTGGCTTCTATCCAGACTCTACGTCTGGAATCCTGCACATTCTTTTCAACAATGCCTTTTTCCCAACCGGATGCCACATTGCAGAAATCAGGTTCAAACAAATAGTGCGCCGTCATCGCGAAAAAACGCGCATTGACGACACGACCATTCCTTTTGGTCACCTTGTCGACGGCTGTTTTCATATTGTCATAGATGCCGCGCTTGGTAATGCCACCCAATGCAGTGAATGCTTTGGTGTGCGCGTCATACAGCATTTCCTGAGTTTGCGTTGGATAGGCGGAAAGATAGAAGGCCCGACTAGCGCACAACTTGGTATGAGCCACTTGGATTTTACGATGAATACCACCGATCATCAGCGACTCTTCGCTCCAATCAAATTGGAAGGCTTCGCCAAGTTGAAACTTAAGTGGCACAAAAGCAGATTTTCCTGAGCCCGGAGTCAACCCATTACGCCAATTACGGACATAATCAGTCAGGATGGAGTAACCGCCCGTATAGCCATCCTTCTTAATCGCCTCAAACAACATCAAGGCGGTGCGTCGATCCCGCTTAGGACGCCGTGAGTCAACCTCCAACGCCAATAACAGGGCGGGAATAAACGGCGTCAGCTTGCCATTAACCTGGGGCCTTTTTGGGTACTTGTAGCCATCAGGACTGGTTTCCTTAAGCCATGCTTTGATGGTGTTGCGCGACAGGCTTGTCCGCCGCTGTATTTCGCTGATGGATAGGTGGTCACGATGAAACAACCGTCGAACTTTTGCGTACGTTGACATGTAATACACTCTTGATTTACTCCGGCTTAAAAACTAAGCAGGATACATGGATTACCTGGTCAAAATTCGATCGGTACAAACCCCTCTAAATGGTCAATTTTCAATCGGCGCCAACAGTTTATGCCTATATTGAGGGCTTGAACCATGAAAAGTTTTCGGAAGTAACA
>JBAZTN010000281.1:0-3212 GCA_041661895.1 Methylobacter sp.
ACAAAACTGACTTAAGCGATGCGGAATGGAACTTGATTAAAAAAGATTTTGAACCCGCCAGTAAACGCGGAAATGGACATAAACATGACAAAAAGACCATTGTGAACGCTATTTTGTATATTGTGACAGGTGGTATTCAGTGGCGATTGATGCCGAATGATTTCCCGCCTTGGCAAACTGTATACGATCATTTTAGCAAGTGGAACAAAAGCGGCCTATGGGAAAAATGCCTGGATCGGTTGACGGCCTATTATCGTCAAAAAGCTGAGCGCACAAGCCATCCCAGTTACGGTATTATCGATGCGCAAAGCGTTAAAACTCAGTATGCCAGTGAAGACCGTGGTATTGATGGTGGCAAAAAAGTCAAAGGCCATAAGCGCCATATCGTAGTAGATATCCTCGGTAATTTGCTCTATGTCAAAGTCCATGCGGCTAATCTGAGTGATACCAAAAGCGCTTGCGAGGTGTTGGAAGGAGCTGTCGATAAATATCCTTCACTCCAGGCTTTCTCAGGCGATGCAGGCTATCGCGGTACAGCGGTTGACTTCACCTCTAAAAAACTGGATATGACCTTGCATATTTCAGAAAAAATCCAAGGAAAATGGGCTGTTTTACCGAAGCGATGGGTAGTCGAGCGTACTTTTTCTTGGCTTGGCAACTTTCGTCGCCTATCCAAAGACTTCGAAATACTTCCAGCCACTTCCGAAAATATGATTAGAATTGCTATGCTGAAAATAACACTTGCAAAATGCGTTTAATGTTTTGCCAGACAGCTTCTAAGATGATGGGTAACAAGTTTACATTTAATCTTTCAACTAACCCGGTTGATGCTGTGCCAAAAAACCATGCGGCTGAGTCAATAGGCGATAGGGCTCTGTCATAACTATTGTGGAATGACACCACGTTAAGCCCACGATTTTTGATAGCTGTTAAACTGCTCTTATTATATGGTGGTCGTTCAAGCGAGGTTATCGAGGCAACCAAAGAAGAGCTGGATTTTAACACTATGGTCTGGGTATTGCCCCCATATGCGCCAACTTAAGAAAACAACTTAGGAAGAAAATTTGAAAAATTAAAGAACGCCATGAAATTTATGGTTTTTTATAGAAATATGGTCGTTCCACCTAAATCTGAAGACATCGCCTTTGAAGAGTTCTTGAAAGAATTACCCGCTGACTATTCCGAAATGGCTCACGAGTTTAAAGCTTTTACCCGTAGTCGTAAGATAAAAACGCCAGCTCAATTATTACAAGTTGTCATGCTGTACTGCGGATTGGACCATGTTCTTCGGGAAACAGCTGGCGTGTTTACGTTACAAGAAGACCGCATTACCGATACAGCGATTCACAAGCGCTTAAAAGCTTGCGAACCGTGGTTAAAAGCTTTGTTAACGAAAATGCTACCCAGCGTAACAAGCGCTTCAACATCGTTACGGTTTTTGGTTGTCGATGGCTCTTCTCTCCAGGGGCCGGGAGCTAAAGGCACCGATTATCGCCTGCATTTGGCGTTGGATTTGGTGAGTATGACGCTTCATGAGGTCCATGTGACCGGCGCCGATCAGGGCGAAAGCCTGAGTCGATATGGTTTTACACAAGGCGATGTTGTGATGGTTGACCGCGGATATAACCATCCTGCGACCATCATAGAACTCTATGAACAAGAGGTAGGCGTTGTAGTACGGCTACTACCAACCGCTATGCCGCTCTATCTTCGACCAGCGGACCAACCCGAAAGCGCATTATCAGCGGAGCTACGTCTAAACATGGCCGATTATCTTCGGGCGGCGAAAGGCGATTGTGTGAGTATACCGGTGTGGTTGTCCAGTAAAGGTCGCTGTTGTCCGGGCATGGTTCATGCTCATCGATTGCCACCAGAGGCGGCGGAAACGGCGCGGCGTCGATGCCGGCAGGACGGTAACCGGAAAGGCCGGACGCCGGCACAGGACACCTTATATTTAGCGGGTTGGGTTATGGTATTTACAACGGTGCCTGAAGATATATTGGACGGTTCAGCCATCATAAAATTATATCGAACCCGTTGGCAAGTTGAGCTCGCCTTTAAACGATTAAAAAGCCTATTAGATCTTGACTTGCTACGCACCAAACAGAATAGCTTAATGGGTAAGCTTTGGATTAGAGGGAAGTTATTATATGCCGTAGTCATTGAACGTCATTTATACAAACGTTTCGGTCATAATTGGAACCGACTCGATCAGGTACGCATAACAACACCTTGGCGACTCCTAAAAATTGTTCGTACATTAATAGATTCGTGGATTCATGAAATTGAACGTTGGCACCCTGCAAACCAAGTGGCTTGTTTTGAAGTACTCAGGGAACGCCCTCGTCGTCGAACTCTACAAAATCTACCATCCGAAGCAGTAAATTGGTTGAAACTATGTAACAAATTGGTGGCGAATAGCAACGTGAATTGATTTTTTAATTCTTAAGTTGGCGCATATGGGGTAATGCCCCATTGTCTGTATTGCAATGTTCCACACAATAATGTATTCTTGATGCGTATACAAAGGAGTATTGCCATGTCCCATACACAAACCAGAGAAACGGTTTCCGTTTCCATCAACATCCGCGCCAAGGTCAGACAGCGCGACCTAATCGACCAGGCCGCAGATCGTCTAGGACGCAGCCGGTCTGATTTCATGCTTGAAGCCGCTTGTCGTGAAGCAGAAGATGTTTTGCTCGATCAGGCTTTCTTTACGGTCGATGAAGGCACTTTTGCTAAATTTCAGGCACTGCTCGATCAACCATTACCACCAACAGATAAACTACGCCGGTTGCTCAAGACGAAAGCGCCTTGGGAAAAATGATCGCGCTCGATCTCACACCGCCCTCACTGATCACGGCTGACCAAGAGCTGGCACATTTCGACAGCGGCGAATTGTCCCTGAACGAATGGCTCAAGAAGCGCGCATTCAAGAACCATGTGACTGGTGCTTCGCGCTGCTTCGTGTTGTGTGCCGGTAAGGACGTTATTGGATACTACAGCCTATCGGCTGGTGCGATCAGCCATGAGGCCGCCCCCAAACCGATGCGGCGCAACATGCCCAACCCGTTGCCAGTACTGCTGCTCGGTCGGCTCGCCGTCGATAAGCGCTACCACAATCAGGGAATTGGACAAGCTCTGCTGCGCGATGCAATGATGCGTGCGGTCAACGTTTCCGGCGATGCCGGTGTGTTTGCCATACTGGTTCA
>JBAZTN010000282.1:0-3141 GCA_041661895.1 Methylobacter sp.
TTTGGCAACTTCGCCCTGTTCCCCTGTTCCGGCCTGGGTGCGTAGCAGCTGCTGGTCTACCCAGTTTCTGAGCAGCGACTCCCAATTGGTTCCGGTTGCGTCCTTTTCTGAGGTTGTATTGAGCAGTTCAGGGGGCAGGTCGTGCAGGTGAATTTCCCGGCCTGATGCCATGACGGTCAGCCAGCGGCAACTGTTTTCCAGTTGTCTCACGTTCCCCGGCCAATCCAGCGTGCTTAAAAAAGCCTCGGCTTCGGGTTTTAAGGTTTTAATCTCGGTGTTGAGTTCCGAAGCCGCCTGGTTCAAGAAGTGGCGTAGCAGCAAGGGTATGTCCTGTTTGCGGTCGCGCAGGGGAGGGATGTGGATGCGGATGACGTTCAGGCGGTGGAACAAGTCTTCACGAAAGCGGCCCTGGGCTACCAGTGTTTCGAGGTTTTGGTGGGTGGCGGCAATAATGCGCACATCCACTTTAACGGAGGTATGAGCGCCGACCGGATAAAACTCACCATCGGCAAGCACTCGTAAGAGCCGGGTTTGCAGCTCTGCGGGCATGTCGCCGATCTCGTCAAGAAACAGGCTGCCGCCATTGGCCTGTTCAAAACGTCCGACCCTTCGTGTTTGGGCGCCAGTGAAGGCGCCTTTTTCATGGCCGAACAGTTCCGATTCCATCAGGTCTTTTGGAATGGCGGCCATGTTTAAGGCGATGAAGGGATTGTTCGCCCTGGGGCTGTGGCGATGCAGGGCTTTGGCGACCAATTCCTTGCCGGTTCCAGATTCGCCATTGATGAGTACGGTGATATGCGAACGGGCGAGTCGTCCTATGGCGCGAAAAACTTCCTGCATCGCTGGCGCTTCACCGATAATTTCCGGCGTGGGTTCTTCCTTTCCCTGCGTAGCCTGGGAATGCTCCTGCTGTTGCCGGCCATGAATGCAGGCGCGATGGGCAAGATCAACGACTTCTTTGATATCGAAGGGCTTGGGCAGGTATTCGAAAGCGCCGCCGTGGAATGCCGAGACGGCGCTTTCCAGGTCGGAGTGGGCGGTCATCACGATAACCGGCAGGTCAGGGTGGCTGAGCTGAATCTTGTCCAAAAGCTCCAGTCCATCCATGCCGGGCATGCGAATATCGGTCAATAGGGCATCAGGCAAGTCGTCCTGAAATGCGGCCAGCAGCTCTTGCGCGTTGGAAAAGCTGCGGGTGGCGATGTCGGCTTTTTGCAGGGCTTTTTCAACAACCCAGCGGATGGATTTGTCATCATCTATGATCCAGACTGTTTCAGGCTTATTCATTGCCGGTCTCCACGGGTAAAAAGATTGAAAACACGGTGTTTCCAGGTTCGCTGTTACATTCAATCAAACCGTTATGCTGATTTATCAGTGCTTGGGCAATCGATAAACCCAGTCCGGTACCGTCTGCCCGGCCTGTGATCATGGGGTAGAATATCTGGTTCATCATGTCGGCATCTATGCCCGGTCCATTATCGATAATGTCGCACTTTACCGCCAATTTGTAACGCTTACGGCCTATATTCATTTGCCGGTGAATGCGGGTTCTGATGGTGATGTTGCCTTTGCCCTCTGTAGCCTGCACGGCATTCCTGACGATATTCAGGATGGCCTGGATTAGCTGGTCTTTATCGGCCTGTATGTCGGGAATACTGGGGTCGTAATCGCATTTAATGGTGAGGCTGCCGCTGCATTCAGCTTTAACCAGCTGCCTGACCCGCTCCAGCACTTCATGAATATTGAGTGGGCCCTTATTGGGCAGTTTGTTGGGGCCCAGCATTTTATCCATCAAGCCTTGCAGGCGATCGGATTCGGCAATGATGATCTGGGTATATTCCTTGAGCTCCGGGTCATCTAATTCCATATCCAGCAGTTGCGCTGCGCCGCGTAATCCGCCTAACGGATTTTTGATTTCATGAGCCAAGCCCCTGACCAGCAATCTGGCGGTATTCTGCTGGATTAACAGTTGTTCTTCCTTGGATACGCGCAGGTGGTTATCCACTTGTTGAAGTTCGACCAGTACTTCGTTGACCTGCTCATTTTTCAGCAAAGGCGTTGCGCTAAGGTTGATGGTAACGCTTAGTGTCATGCGATCCAGAATAAGTTCGCGATCGACCAGCGGCTCTTCCATCGTCAAGCATTGCTGTAAATTCATCAGCAGTGCGGGATCGGATGACTTGAATAACTCATGGGCACTGAGACCTACCAAGTGGCGCGAGCTGTCGGCAAGCAGAATTTCACCGGCAGTATTGATATAGGTGAGGGTTAATTCACGATCAAATAGCAGGATTGCTGCGTTAAGGTGGTCAAGTATGCGTTTATACATCGTTTTGCTTGAGTGTTGTTTCTGAGATAAAAATAGTTAAGCAACTTACAGACCAATAAGCCTAAAAACCATTTGAATTGTCCATTTCTGTTCAGTCTCATCAACTCTGGTGCCGCGCAAGGCCAATACAGGTAAGTATCAGCTGTAGCTGCGATATTATTTAGATGTCAGTTTGCACTAGATTAGTTGATATCGCACTAATTTAGTGCGTTTGTTTCGATATGTTTTACGTTTCCGATTCAGGAAAATACCCAGGCTATCTCTCCCCGCCTGTATCCCTGTAGGCAAAGTCAGTGGTTCATGGTTTATGGCATACGGTTTGCTGTTAGCTTCAAAACGGCAATAACGCAGTCATTGGGGATTTGGCATGGGCACAAAACAGAAATTGGTTGTTATCGGTAATGGCATGGTAGGGCAGAACTTTCTGTCCAGCCTGGTCGCAAGCAGCATTAAAGAGACTTTTGACGTGGTTACTTTTTGTGAGGAACCAAGAGTGGCCTATGACCGGGTGCATCTGTCGGCATTTTTCTCAGGCAAGACAGCGCAAGACCTGTCGATGGTCGACGAAGGTTTTTTTGAACAAAACGGCATCACTATTCATATAGGCGATAAAGCCGCCAAAATTGACCGTGGCAATAAAACTGTAGTCTCTGCAAAAGGCGTGATGATTCGTTATGACAAGCTGGTGCTGGCAACCGGTTCTTATCCGTTCGTGCCGCCTGTGCCGGGACATGACAGGGCGCAGTGTCTGGTTTATCGCACCATCGAAGATCTTGAAGCGATAGCTGCGGCGGCTAAAACCGGCAAGTCGG
>JBAZTN010000283.1:0-3139 GCA_041661895.1 Methylobacter sp.
AAGCCGCCGATTTTTTGAGTTAGTACCTGTAGGTATCCTTACATATTGTGTATTCAGTTCGAAATATGTACTGTTGATCGACTTGATTTGGTTGAAAAATTAAATGCCAGTTAATGAATGCCCTAAATTTTCGGGGCGAAAAATAGTGACATTCCAAGCAATATAGGATGGGATCAATGATGATTGTTTGGGGCATTCCCTCCCCTGTCAATGAATATCTTCAGGATAAAGCGACAAGCAAGAAGCTATGTACTACAGTGAGAAATTCAACAGCATCACCCATTTGGTAGGTGCCGTCTTGGCGTTAATGGGGTTTGGCTCATTACTGACCATTGGCATCCAGCAGAAAGACCCAGTAATCATCATAAGCTTCACGATCTTCGGGCTTATGCTGGTCGTGCTCTATACCATATCCACACTGTACCATAGCTTTCATCCCCCCGAACTTAAGAAAATCTTTCAAAAGCTGGATCACCTTTCGATTTACCTGCTGATCGCAGGCACCTACACACCTTATATGTTAGTGTCGCTGGGCGATGGCAATGGCCCCCTGATGTTGAGCATTGTCTGGGGACTTGCTGTTCTTGGGATGCTGCTTGATAGCTTTTGCCCGAGACGTATTGAGGTGCTGCAAATAGCCATTTATCTATTAATGGGGTGGATTTGTACGCTGGAATATGACCATCTTAAAGCAGCTATTCAGCTGGCTGGTATGATGTGGCTGACAATGGGCGGTATCGCTTATACTATTGGGATTATATTTTATGTGCTAGACGACCTGAATAAACTTCGCCATGCTCATGGGATTTGGCATCTTTTTGTTCTGTCGGGCTCTATCTGCCACTTTATATCGGTTGTAGGCTATGTAAGATAACTACATTGCCAGTGCATTACTCATCAAGTTGGAATGTCCATCATTTCCCTGAACAGTCTGTAAACAGAGCCAGCTGTTTTGTTTTATAAACCGTGTTGATAACGATAATCTGATAGGGAGGCGGCACAAGGCCTGCGTATTCTTGCGCGAAAAATGCGTGGTACGGTTGTGCTTCCTGATGACTGGCTATGCAAATCACGCAAAACTCGGCTTATAAATATCAATAAAAACAAAGGCATATTATTGAATTACATAATTTGTAATCAACCGGCCGCGGGTTCGATCCCCATCGCCAGCTCCAAAGAATTCAAAGGTTTAGGTGTTTTTCACCTAGGCCTTTTTTATTTTGAGTCACCAATAAATCAACACTAGGTTTGATTTCGTTTTGTTACGCTTGTTTTAAGTTACCGGCAACGGTTGCGGAACTGCCCAATATCGCCGTATTGCTTGCCAGAATTTCAGGCACAAAAAAGCCGGTGTTACCCGGCCTATTGAGTTTCATTTAATTTTTTATAGCTCGCTCTGAAACATTGAGCAGTTTGGTTGCTTCGGTTCTTGATACATCGTTAATCTGCAAATTTGCATAATTAGAATTATCCAAACTCCTACCAGCAGCCATATTAGCCGCAACCACGCCATCCATAATGTAATCAATGACAACCGTCAAAAGCCAAAACAGCATGCCTCTAAGCCCATGCCTTGATGCTGTGCTGTCACGCCCTCCGGTGGAATAATTTACACTATTATTGATTTCATTTATTACTCTTCAAAAGCGCTGGATCAATCAACGGCGTACCCTCAACCTCATACCAGAACTCGCCATAAATACCGGGGACATACCACTCGTGCTTAATGATTACGCCATCCAGTAACCCAACTGCACCGGGAGTGCTTTCAATGGCCTTATCCATAGCTTCCTTGGCGTTAGGCTCGCCTGTTCGGAAAATAATATATATGCTTTTTCTATCCTCTCCTTTTACACGCGCCGGGGCGCGGTTGAAGGCAGCGCCATGCGAAAGGTCAATATTTTTTGACGATATAATAGTGAAATCGGTTACTCGTGTAGAGCAGGCCGACAACAAGAGTGCGGCACAAGAGCCGATTATTATTTTTGATAGATTCATGTAGGTTCCTTATTTAATCCAATGTAAAACGCTCCAATAAAGAGGCCAAGCTGAAGAGACTGTTTTTTTAATTGGAACTAGTCGGTTTTGAGTGTATTTCGCGACCGTCCAGTTACTGGCTGAGACCCGTCTTTTAATGGTTTGATTTTTCGATTCTTTTTGACTGTCCTAAAGTGGCCGCAAATACTCATCCATTATTAGGTCAAAAATTACTAATCCATCTCGCCACCCATGGATCAACACTACATATTTCGAACAGAATACACAATATGCAGAAATACCTATATGAACTAACTCGAAAAGTCGGCGGCTTTTATATACATGTAAACAATTCGTAAAGCTTACCGGCCTTTCACTGACTGACCGATATTGGCAGAACTGCGGCATTCGCGAAAGACTGAGTTCGACCCTTACACCCGTCAATGGTGTGCGACCAGATGGCACCCATTGCGGTTGGTCGAGAGCATTTCGAGGCCATCGCCGAACTCTTTAATCACTTGACCTGCATTCGAAAGTTGCAGGAAAGGCAAGTGAGTTGATTATGCATTGACAGGCGAAAGTTACCAAATCCCGGGGAAGAGGCGATAGCGGGTGCTTCGAATGTAATTCCGATACCCATTGAGATCCCTCGCCAGTACGCTTTCTTCGTTCCGAATTCTCGCAACCAGGATTGGAATGATGAACACTGCGGGCAATAGTGCCCAATACGAGCCCAAAGCCAACGGTGTCGCCAGGTATATCATCAATCCGCCGAAATACATCGGATGACGTACCACGGCGTAAGGCCCGGTGGATATCACGTACTGATCCGGCTCCACCTCGATGACTCGGGACGCATAGGGATTCTCTCTGAACACCCAATAATTCACGCCGTACCCTATCAGGACAATGATATCCGCGATGACGACCACGAAAGTGGAAACATCGGACCCTTCAAAGCGATGATCAATGCCCGGAGCCAGGAAGGTGACTACGAACCAAAGCCAAGCAAAGCCTATAATCCATCGCTGCTGCGGTTCTTTCTCGCGCATCCGCATGCGTCGTTCCAGCAAACGCGGGCTGTTCTTGAGCATATACCGCAGCATAAACGATACGGTAATGAGCATGATCGTCAAGTAAACCCACGCTTCCCAATATCGCA
>JBAZTN010000284.1:0-3137 GCA_041661895.1 Methylobacter sp.
GGATTATTAGGGCAGTTGATACAGAATTTATGCTGCCTGCCCGGCGTTGGCCCTAAAACAGCTCAACGCATGGCTTTTCATCTGCTCCAGCGTGACCGCAATGGCGCACAAACGCTGGCCGAAACACTGCTGCGCTCAATTGAAGAAATTGGGCATTGCAGGCAATGCCGCACCTTGACTGAAGACAGTTTGTGCGAAATCTGTGGCGATAATTCAAGAGACGGCTCCATTCTCTGTATCGTAGAAAGTCCCTCCGATGTCTGGATTGTAGATCAGGCAACGTTATTCAAGGGGCACTATTTTGTGTTGCATGGCCGATTATCTCCGCTTGATGGCATAGGGCCTGATGAACTCGGTCTGGATTTGCTCGAACAACAGCTGGCGACAGGCCATATTAAAGAACTGATTTTGGCGACCAACTCAACGGTAGAAGGCGAGGCGACAGCCTATTTTATCGGCGAGCTGGCCAGAAAACATCAAGTACAAGCCAGCAGAATTGCGCATGGCGTACCGATGGGCGGCGAGTTGGAATTTACCGATAGCGGCACGTTATCCCATGCTTTTAATGGCCGCATAGAAATTTAGGAGAGGTGAACGATGGCTGATTGTTTGTTTTGCAAAATGGTTGCCGGTGAAATTAAACCGGATGTGGTTTTTGAAGATGACAGTGTGCTGGCATTCAGAGACATCAATCCTCAGGCGCCCGTGCATATTCTCGTTATCCCCAAGCGCCATTTTGCAACCTTGAATGACTTGGATGATGCACTGTTGGCAGGCCGTTTATTACAAACAGCAGTAAAGCTGGCCAAACAGGAGGGTTTGTCTGAAGAAGGTTACAGAACAGTGTTTAACTGTAACAGGAGGGGCGGACAGGACGTTTATCACCTGCATTTGCATCTGTTAGGCGGCCGCCAAATGCTCTGGCCGCCAGGTTAGGCAGCAGACGGGGAATCCAATATTATGAATAACATGAACTTAAACAATGAATAATCCACAATACACCCAAGAGCAGGCGCAACTGCTCTATGACACTCTGGTACATCACAATGCATCAACCTTGGAGCCCACATTCGATGCAGAGGAACGCCGTGAGCTTGATGCCGCTCTGGCTACGCTGCGCATGGAATTGTCATTGTTTATAGCGGATGGCTATAAGGGTGAAATCGAAGAGGATGAGATGCTAGATGATGATTTACACCAGCAGGATTGGCTGGACGGGCAATAATAATCACCCGTTCGATGCAGGCGAGATTAGTCAGTAAAATTTTGAGCTCCATGGTTGGAAGGCTTGGAGTAGGGATGGGGTAAATACCCCATCATGCATAGACGCAGTGAAGCATGGTAAAAAAATGAAGCAAAATATTATCGTTCGTAAACCCAGTGATTTGACAGTTCCTTGGGCTCAACGAGTCGTCGATAAACATCATGCCGATGCGGTCGTTTCTAATGTGGATATTGTTTCTGTCGATATTGGGACGACAACGCGGGTTCGTATCGCTATTGAGCACGATGGGCCGGATACGTTAGCCCGGCGCTGGTTTGTAAAGCTGCCATCAATGGCGCGGCGGGCAAGAATTATTACTGCTTTACCAAGGCTGCTGCATACCGAAGTGCGTTTTTATAAAGAAGTTGCTCAGTCGGTACCTCTTGTCATGCCTGCTTGCCTGGCGGCACAAAGCAGGTTTGGAATGGGATCAACGCTGGTTCTTGCCGATGTCGCGGAATTTGATGCCATTCCCAGTTACCCAAACGATACGCTGACGCTTGCACAAGCTACTTTGGTGATTGAACAACTAGCCCGTTTTCATGCCCATTTTTGGAATAATGTGGATGTCGAGCCAACTTATCGTTGGTTGGCTGGTCCTGTTCGACGACTGGAAGATCACTTGGGGACTGCCTTGGCGGTTCCATTAATGAAGCGTGGATTACGACTGGCCGGAAGTTGCATACCTTCAACTCTCCATGCGGCAGCTATTCACTTCGCCCATCATCGTCGCAAAGCGATGCGTTTCCTTTCCGCAGCGCCTCAAACACTTATTCACCATGATTGTCACCCCGGTAATTTATTCTGGGACAGATTTCAGCCAGGATTTCTTGATTGGCAGCTGGTTCGTATAGGTGATGGAGTGGGTGATGTTGCCTATTTTTTGTCCACCGCCCTTGATCCCGAAATCCGGCGGCTCCATGAGGCAAGTTTACTTGCAAAGTATGTTCAGGCACTGACAGACAATGGCGTTGTCGGTATGGATAATACCGTTTTGATGCAACGATACCGTGCTCATATTACCTATGCTTTCGAGGCAATGGTAGTCACGCTTGCCGTGGGCGGCATGATGAATTTGGACGGTAATCTGGAATTGATACGCCGATCTTGACGCTTTTGCGGCTTTGCCGATATGACGTTGATAGCAGCGGGATGGAATAAATAGCCCATCCCGCCTGTTTACCTTACCAACTTTGCATTTATTGATGGTTCAAAAGGCGGAAAACCCAGCGGGGTTTTCCGCCTTTCTGGTTTATGAAGACTGTTTTTCCAGCAAATAATCCAGCCACAGGTTGGAAAGTTTTTCCTGTACGGTATTTTGTCTCAATCGTGCATTCAGGTTTTCGAAATCCACCTTATCCAGATCCTGATCCTGGTTGTAGCAGGAATAGACAAAATATTCGTGCCCGGTTTCAGCATCTACATGCTTGCACAGACATTGGGCACAGATACCTTTCATCATGCACTGCATGGGCGAGTTGATGGAGCCGACGGCGTGATGAACCCTGTTCAGATACGGTTTCAAAACATCGTAACGGGCATCTTTCACCGCAGCCATCATCCGGTCTGAGCCGATAACGATGAGGTGATCGACATGAGCCAGCTGGATGGGTTGATCGCCCAGCTCGTTTTTGGCGTAAGCAAGCATGGCCTCAAGAATGTTGCCGACGAAGGTTTTATCCTGGGGTCGCGTGGTTGGTATGGGCTAAACACTGGGTGCTTTGTCTACAGACCAGATAATAATATCCGAGGCAGCCTCAATATCTTCCACCTTAAAGACATCCTGCTTGTATTGATAGCCGGCAAAGTAGATCACTTTGTTGCCGGCAGCTCTCAAGGCTTTGCCGATAGAAAAGAGCACGGCATTGCCCAG
>JBAZTN010000285.1:0-3094 GCA_041661895.1 Methylobacter sp.
GATATCCGGCAATTACAAATTGACCTGACCCATAAAAACCCGCGCATCATACTGAAAAAAGCGCTGGAGCTGTTCGACAACATTGCCATTGCTTTCAGCGGTGCGGAAGACGTGGCGCTGATCGATATGACTGTCAAACTCAGGAAAGACATCCGGGTGTTTTGTTTGGATACCGGACGCTTACACCCCGAAACCTACCGCTTCATAGAAAAAGTCAGAAAACATTACCAGATAGATATTGAAGTATTATCGCCGTACAAAGACTTGCTCGATAACCTGGTAAAAAAGAAAGGCCTGTTTAGCTTTTATGTGGACGGCCATCATGAATGTTGCGGCATCCGTAAAGTCGAGTCATTAAAACGCAAACTGCCTCAGTTAGATGCCTGGATCACCGGCCAACGCAAAGATCAAAGCCCGGATACCCGGCAGTCTATTCCTGAAGTGCAAATAGACAGCGAATTTTCCACCGCAGGACATCCCTTGATTAAATTCAATCCGCTAGTCAATTGGAGCCTGACGCAAGTCTGGGATTATATTGAAGCCTATCAGGTTCCTTATAACGAACTGCATGAAAAAGGCTTTACCAGCATAGGCTGCGAACCCTGCACCCGCGCTATTTTGCCGCATGAACATGAAAGAGCCGGACGCTGGTGGTGGGAAGCGGGAGCTCAAAAAGAATGCGGTCTGCATGCCGGAAATGTAAAAGATAACGGTATTTCCTGACGCTGCTTTGTAAAACTCTGAACTTGATCTAGCAATTGCCAAAAATTAGTCTCAACTGCATCAGACATTGGCTGTCTCAGCTCGACCCCTTGCTGCCATTCAATCCAGATTTCCGAATGGTAGCATACCCGCGGAAAGCGGACAGTCGCTTCTTGCGGACCAACTGGCACTACCTACCAAAAGCCGACAGCCATACTGTTTTGTCAAATGTTTTGGTATTTTAAAGTCGCTGTAAGCCCCATAAAATCTATGGCGTTATTTTGAACATTAGACAAAAGGGTTCAAATTGTCTACTGTAAGAATGATATTTATAAAAACTTAACCTTAACCATAATAATGACACAGGCAAAAGTCGGTATTTTCTTTGTTGTGAACGGTGACCTAGTTCTCGATATGGTGCCACTCGAACAAGGCGAACTCTATGGCGACACAGTCGGCTTCAGTGGCCATTATGATTACTGGGAAGCGCTTGCTCCTCAAAAGCCAACGGAGCAGCTATTCAAAAACCACGCCTACGACTACTTCCCACGCGGTCGGGTGGTCTACTTTAAGAAATCTAGCCGCTTCAGGCTTTATGCCGACCGCTGCATAAAAAAAGCCGACATCGAAAAAGTCGCCGCGACGTTTCAATTGCCAGCATATCGGTTGGCGCAGGATGAACATTACCAGTGCGCAAGGTGCAATTCGGAATTTGTTGATATTTAAGGTTTGGAATATGTCTGTTCGACGAGGTGATTAGGATCTAATGTTCAGCAACCTTTAAACAACAAGTTTTTTGCTATTGGTTGCCATTTGCTATATTCAAATCCTACCGATACTGGATGATTAATATAACCCGATAAAACGGTATAAATATCAATATTGAGCATTGCTGTGCACTCTCTCTCGCTCATTTGCATATATTCTATATGAGAAAGCAAGTTTTTCCAGTTATCAGAACCAAGAACAAGTATTCTTTCTGGCTTGATTTCAAATATTACCTCTTTAAATGCCGGCACTGAATTGCTCCACATTTCTGGCGTTGGTCTGACTTTTGATTGATTGCCAACCAGAAATTGAACAAAATTGTAAAAGGCAACATTCTCCCAGAATTCTTCTGGTTCAATTTTTGTATCTCTACCAAAAATAACGCGCCGAGTTTTTGTTGAGAATCTTTGAAAGTTTGAATCACGACCATTTAAATCATCTTCTATACAGTCCTTAACTATATTTAGACCGAATTGTTCTGGGTCAGCATAATTTGATTCACCGAGAATTAAAGTCTTATACGGAAAAATATCTGGATTTTCATATTTAGCCCCTATATGTGGCCTAACTTTAATTTCACTCATGATGTAAATTTCCTAATAATAAGTTTTTATAAAAAAGAAATGGCCACTAGATATTTTGACCCCTTTTGTCCAACATTCTATGATACATCTTAGCATTAGTGAAACTTCCAGCTCTTTTCTACAATCAAATATTTGACAAAACGGTATGACCGTTTCTTGTGGGTGCATGGCTGCCGACCACTGGCGGTCTCTGAATGACCGCTTTTTAAGGTTAACCAGCCGTTCACTGGGAACCAGTATCTGTCTCTTCCTAGCCGAAGGACTAAACCGCTCACGCGGTATGTGTCGCTACGATTCAGCGCCTGTGGGTGGTTGACAGAGTGTGACTATTTCCTATGTTAAGGAATGAGGCAATCCGCCTTGTTTCAAGATAGGAGCAGTGTCATGACTTCGACAACTAAACCCATTACTCCGTTGCGCCAACGCATGATCGACGACATGCGGATGCGCAAACTTTCCCCCAAAACCCAGGCCAGTTATATCCGAGTTGTAAAGCGATTCGCGGGGTTCCTGGGCCGATCGCCGGATACCGCCAGCGACGAAGATTTACGCAGCTATCAATTGCATTTGGTTGATCACGGTATTTCGCCGATTTCACTGAATGCGACCCTCACCGGGCTCAAGTTTCTCTTTGAAACGACACTAGATCGCCCTGAGTTGTTGGCTAAGATGCACGCGGTGCATGTGCCGCACAAACTGCCGGTGGTATTGAGTCGTGAGGAGGTGGCTCGCCTGCTCGCTGCCGTTGACAACCTCAAGCACCAGACAGCGTTATCGGTGGCTTACGGCGCCGGCTTACGTGCCAACGAGGTGGTATCGCTGAAGGTCGGTGATATCGACAGCCAACGTATGACGCTGCGCATCGAACAGGGTAAAGGCAGCAAGGATCGTTATGCCATGCTGTCGCCGGTCATGTTGGAACGGTTGCGCACCTGGTGGAAGTTTGCCCATGCACAAGGCAAAATGCTCCAAGGTGGCTGGCTATTTCCTGGCCTGGACCCCATCGATCCACTCAGTACCCGTCAACTCAACCGGGCCAT
>JBAZTN010000286.1:0-3090 GCA_041661895.1 Methylobacter sp.
TCCAGCAGCATCTTGATAGCCAGGCTGGTGCGGCTTCGAGCTCGTAATTCCAGTACTTGCCCCAGCAGCACCAATACGGTAATGACCGCGGCAGCCTCGAAATAGACGGCCACCATGCCGTCTGAGTTGTGCAGGGTTGGCGGAAAAATTTCCGGTGCAACCGTTGCTACTACGCTGTAACCCCAGGCGACGCCGATACCCAAAGCGATCAGGGTGAACATATTCAGATTGCGGCTAATGACCGAACGCCAGCCGCGCTGAAAAAACGGCCAGCCGCCCCATAAAACGACCGGTGTGGCTAAAGCAAATTCAATCCATTGCAACTGATGGAGGGTCAGGAGGCTGGATATTGATTGCGGAATCAGGTCGTGGGCCATCGCCAAAATGAATACAGGTATCGACAGCGCAGTACTGATCCAAAACCTTCGACTCATATCGGTGAGTTCCTGGTTTTCCTCCCCTGAAACGTTTCGGGGTTCCAGAGCCATTCCACACTTGGGACAGGAACCCGGTTCACTGCGGATGATTTCAGGATGCATCGGACACACATATTCGGTATGAGTTCCGAAACCCTTGCTTTCCATCGGGGCCATTGGTTCCAGGGACATTCCACATTTGGGACAGTTCCCTGGAGTTTCCTGTTGAACTTCAGGGTGCATGGGACAGGTATAAATTATTTTCTGAGAATATTTTGTCATTGTCTTACCCTATAGTTTTCGTAACACGATGAAATCAGAAATCCGGTTTTTATGCTTTTGGCAATACGTAATCAGGTGCTTTTCAGTCCTCTATTCGATGCTAACGCAGGCTTCATAGCCCATCTCCCGCTGGTTTACAGGCTCGGTAAAAAGCGATGGAGCCAGTCACCGTGCGATAACGGGAGGTCTCCTCTACCGGACAGAATCCGGCCTCCGCCATAAAAACCGGCAATAGGCCCAGGATGTTATCGTGAACCTCCTCAGCCCAACGTACCGCCAGCGAAATTAGCCACATGGCCAGATCGTGCGGTTTACCGAAATCCGCCACATGCAGTTCGCCACCGGGTTTGAGCACCCGGAATGTTTCCCGTAGCGCCCGCCGTTTATCCTCCCGCGTCAGGTGATGCAACATCAGGCAGGCGAACAAACGATCGAAGCTGCCGTCCGGATAAGGCAAACAAGTCGCCGTACCCTGTTGCAGGACGATGGTCTCTCCCGCCTGTTCAGCCTTCCTACGTGCGATGTCCAACACCTGTGGATCCACGTCGAGTCCGTATACTGTAGCATTCGGCTGGATTTGCTTGATCAGCAGAGTGAGCGTTCCCGTACCACAGCCCATATCCAGCAAGTGTTGGCCTGACTGAATGCGGGCCTGCGCGACCAAAGCGGTCTTTAATGCCTCTTCCGGAAACAAGCGCCGCATCATCGGATCGTACCAGCGCGTCAACCAGCGAAAATGAAACGCCGGGATATAATTGGGGTGTCCCTTCATTACGATAAACCTCTCTGATGCCGCGGCATTGCGATATGGACTGCTGCGCCCACTCTAGAAACCGGCATCGCACTTTGATAGCGCTCCCATAGTGGTTCCAGGTTACTGCTGCCCAGCAATCCTGACAGCAGCGTTAAATCTGGCGATGCATCTTCGCCATTTCCAGATTTTCTTCGACGGCTTTTTCATAGACATCAATCAGCCTTCGGCAGTGCGCTTTTAAATCTTCCGCCTGCTTACCGTAGAGATAACTTTTTGACTCATATTGACTGAGAAGCTTCTTGTGTTCCTCAACCTTAAGCTGCATTTCTTTCGCAGCTTCTTCATAGTGTTTTGCCAGCGCTTCATGATCTTCTTTGGATGTTGCGTTTTGTACGGCTTGACTCATATCCATGGGGTGCGGGTTCATCTCTGCGCAAGCGGCCACCAAGCCGAGAATAAGGAACAGGGTAATTAGTAACTTTGTTTTCATATAATTTCTCCAGAGTAATTTAAAAAAATGGCATTGTTTTTCAGATTGTTAGCTTGCTATCACTTTTTATCTCCTTTAGCTCGTGGATTGATGAACGATACAGGAAACATCAGCCCAGCCAGCGTAACCATTCTTTAAAGCATGAATAATGCCACTTATGAAAAATCAATAACTTAAACATTTTCTTATTTTCTACCCAGGTCTGCTCGCACAATAAATGTGCATTAAAAACCATTAACGCACCCTATTAAGACAATCCATTATTTAACACCTTCTTGCTTGCCTCTTTCCTGAAATTGTAAAACCAGGCTGTAGATCACCGGGAATACCAAAAGGCTCAGGATCAACACCGTCACCATGCCCCCCAGCACCGGCGCGGCAATGCGCTGGGTCACGTCGGCGCCGGTGCCTGTAGCCCACATGATTGGGATCAAGCCCACGATATTGGCGATGGCGGTAATGGCTACCGGGCGCACGCGCCGCGAGGTCGCGGTCTCGGCTGCGTTGCTGATCTCCAAGGCGGTTAAGGGGGCTTGTTTCTGCTCCCGGAGCCGCTCTATTTCCAGGTCGATAAAACTCAACACCATGATGCCGGTCTCAGCCGCCGTGCCTGCCAGAGCGATAAACCCTACATAGACCGCAACAGACAGATTAAATCCGTACCCGTAAATCATCCAGATGCCGCCGATCACCCCGAAAGGGATGGTCAGCATGACTATTGTGGGCTCGGTCAGATTTCTGAAGGTGAAATACAACAGCAGGAAAATCAGCAGCAGCGTAATCGGCACGACGATGCGCAGACGCTCCGCCGCACGTTCCATATATTCAAACTGACCAGACCAGGAAACCGTGTAACCGGCCGGCAGGGTGACGCGCTCTGCTAGTATTTTTTTCGCCTGACTGACAAAGCCGCCTATATCGGAGGTTGTGATGTCGACATAAACCCAGGCATTGGGCCTTGCGCCTTCACTTTTAATCACATCGGTACCGCGTCGCAAGGTCAGGTCGGCTACCTGAATCAACGGTATCTGGCTGCCTGTTGGCGTAGGCACCAACACACGTTTCAAGGCATCCAGATTGTCACGTAGATCGCGCGGATAACGCAGATTAACCGGGTAACGCTCCAGTCCTTCCACGGTTTCGGTGAT
>JBAZTN010000287.1:0-3040 GCA_041661895.1 Methylobacter sp.
ATAGCCGACAATACCATTTCCGGGAAAATCGCCAAACAGGTGTTTGAGGAAATGTGGCAAAGCGATTCGTCAGCCGATGAAATCATTGAAGCCAAAGGCCTGAAACAAATCACCGATACCAGCGCGATAGAGGCTATCATCGACAAGATCATTGCCGATAATCAGGATCAGGTTGAGCAATATCGCAGCGGTAAGGATAAGGTGTTCGGCTTCTTTGTCGGGCAAGTCATGAAAGAGATGCAGGGCAAGGCCAATCCCGGCGAAGTCAACAAAATGCTCAAGGACAAGCTGAAGTAGATTTTGTTATATTACAGCCAGTTGATTTCTCTGGCTGTCTGTTCGCCAATGACGCATTCATTTAAGCTGTCTGCCATGCGTGATGCGGTTTCTGACAGGGGAATGCGCACCGCCATAATTTCTGCCTTAATTTGCGGGTATCGGGGCGATTGCGCAGGATCGGCGTAACCCGCTGGGAAAGCCGGTTCGCCATCGGCGCCATATTTGTCTGTGGCGCCGACAGTATGCAGTAATTCGTGGGCAATGATGATGTTGTTTTGCTGGTCCTGGTGAACCGAGGCAAAGGCATGGACAACGGCCAGCAGACCTTTATCGAGTCCCAGGGAATGTTGCAGCCGCCGGCCTTCTAACGGTTCATGGTAATGGGTGAAGACACGAATGCGGTGCAGGTTAGAATCTGAATCCGGCGTGTTCATATAGGCCCAATATCGGAACTTAAGGCTCCACCAGATTATGGAAGCATAATTTGATCCAGGCAGCGGTGATTCAGGCGGCGCTATGGCTATAACAGGCCCCAAGCTTATATGCGTGGGGTGGCTGGTTATGAGGCCATATGTTTGACTTTGTTTCTGGATAAACCGGTCTATCGGTACAAATACGCTCTCATCCAAGTCATTGATGCGGTAAATGACGACTTCCAAAGGTTCAGACCATGATCTGGACGCCAGTTTTTGTGTCTTTGCATAAAATGCCACTGTCACAAAAACAGCCAATAAAACCAGGATGCGTATGATCTTGAACCAGGTCATGGCTGGTTATTCTTCGCTCAGTGACAGTCCGATTTCTTTGGCGGTTTTGTTCTCTATTTTAAAGCCGCGCAATTCCAAGATGCCTTTGGTATTGAGTGAAATTATCAGATAAAGCGCATCAGGATAGGCGGCCTGTTCCAGGTCGGTAATCGACGGTTTTGCAGGCGCGGTCGGGTGGGAATGATAGATGGCGAAAAGCTCTTCTCCCAGTTCGCGCATTCTCGACATAGCTGAAATTTGTTGTGCGGCATCAAGTTGGAAGCGTTGCTGAGGTTGTTCTGAGTTGTTTTTGACCGGATAGCAGTTGGTGGGGAAGCCATTCTTGCCGCCGATGAGGCCACATATCTCAAGATCCGGTGAAATTTGTGCAAGATGCAATAATTGATTGGTTATTTTGCGGGGAATTTGAATGTTTTCCTGGATCATATGTTTCGCTTAAATTAAGGGATGCGTTTTAAATGTAGATGTTATTTCTGCCATTGTCCATAAGTGACTCGTGGTTGCCCTGATAAATCGGTGTAGGTCTGGACATTGTCGTAATGGAAGTCTTTAAATATGGCCTGAACCTGCTGTTGCTGGTTGTAGCCATGTTCAATCAATAAATGTCCGCCGTGTTCCAGATGGCTGCGGGCAGCGCCGGTAATGATTTTAATATCACTGAGGCCTTGGTCTGCGGCACGCAACGCAGTTTGAGGCTCAAACCGGACATCGCCTTGCTGTAGATGGCTGTCGTCTTCCGCAATATAAGGCGGATTGCTGATGATCAGGTTGAATTGGGTGTCGGGAACACTGGCAAACCAGTCGCTATGGTAAAAGTTGATATGGCTGATTTTGTGCTTGCCGGCATTGAGTTGGGCGATACGCAACGCGGGTAGGCTAAAATCGGCGGCGCTGACTTCTGCAAATGGGCATTCTGCGGCCAGTGTGATGGCTATAATGCCGGAGCCTGTGCCTAAATCGATAATCTTGGGGGCGCTTTCTTTTGAAATGAGTTTCAGGCTGAGTTCGATAAGCAGTTCGGTGTCTGGTCTGGGAATCAATACGTCCGGCGTGACATGAAAGTCGCGTGACCAGAACTCCCGGTTGCCGGTGATATAGGCGATGGGAGTGCCTTGTTGCCGTTTTTGAATTAGCGACCAAAAAGCGTTTATCTGATCTGGCTCCAGTTGCTTATCCGGCCAGGCGCGAAGATGAGAGCGCTCTTTATTAAGCACCAGACTTAGTAAGATTTCCGCATCCAATATAGCCGAATCAGAGCCTGATGCCAGTGTGTCAGCGGCCGCTGCCAGAATGGATTTTATGCTGTGCATTCGATTTAATCTTCGCCCAGCTGGGTCAACAGTTCCGCTTGGTGTTCGCTAATCAGTGGATTAATAACATGCTCTAGTCCGCCTTGCATGATTTCATCAAGTTTATACAGGGTTAAATTGATGCGGTGATCGGTCAAACGCCCCTGCGGGTAGTTGTAAGTGCGAATGCGCTCGGAGCGGTCACCACTACCAACTTGCAGTTTTCGGGTCGCCGATTGTTCGGCATGGTGTTTTTCCTGTTCAGCGGATAGCAGGCGTGATGCCAGTAAAGACATGGCTCTGGCGCGGTTTTTGTGCTGAGAACGCTCGTCCTGACATTCCACTACCGTGCCAGTCGGGACATGGGTAATGCGTATGGCAGATTCAGTTTTATTGATATGCTGTCCGCCGGCTCCTGAGGCGCGGAAGGTGTCAACCTTAAGGTCTGCAGGATTGATATCTATGGCATCGACTTCATCGACTTCCGGCATGATGGCAACGGTGCAGGCCGAAGTGTGGATGCGGCCTTGCGATTCGGTTTCGGGCACGCGTTGCACACGGTGCGCACCGGATTCGAATTTTAATTGTGAATAAACATCCTTCCCGGAAACGCGCAATATGATTTCCTTGTAGCCGCCATGATCGCCATGGCTTTCGTTGATGATTTCTGTTTGCCAGCCCTTGCGTTCGGCATAGCGCTGATAC
>JBAZTN010000288.1:0-3039 GCA_041661895.1 Methylobacter sp.
TCAGTAAAAAATGGACCATGCCTTTACATGACTGGAAAGCCGCTTTGAATCGGTTTAGTATTCAATTCGACGACCGAATGCCGAACCATTAACAAACTCCGTTTACACAAAATTCAGGACACCCTCGAGGAAATAGAGATTGCTCGAAAACGTATGGAAAACGTAAGGCAAATTAAGGTAGGTAATGAGGAATAGACCGATACATAGAATCGGAGGTAGACTTGAAAGGAATAGAAGAAGAACCCAAGCTTGAACTTTCACCTACAGCAATAAAAGCCTTGAGTGATTTAGGGATGATGGAGGGTACAGAAAGAAACTAGAAGAATCTTTGGTGGGACAGACGAAAACGTCAGACAAAAAAAGATTTACCACAGAAATTCCTCACCAAATAATTGGTAACTTTCTTGGTAACTTTTTATCTTTTTGTATCCGCTACAGTCCGCTAATACTGGGCTGTGGTAACTGTGGCGGAGAGTGAGGGATTCGAACCCTCGATGGGCGATAAAACCCATACTCCCTTAGCAGGGGAGCGCCTTCAGCCTCTCGGCCAACTCTCCAAACAGAAATGATATATCCCTTAATTTACAACCTTGTACTAAGAGATAATTTGAAAGCAATAGCTCTCAATAATGCTAATAAAATTTTTCTAGCGGCTAAAATGAGGCTAAATGTTTAGCCTACACCCAAGAAGTCTTACTCTTCAGAACCTGTTAAGCCTGTCGATTCAGCCTGTTCTTTTTTGATTCTTTCATAAATCTCTTCCCTATGAACAGACACTTCTTTGGGCGCATTAACACCTATGCGAACCTGATTTCCTTTGACACCAAGAACAGTGACTGTAACTTCGTCACCAATCATCAGAGTCTCTCCTACCCGACGAGTCAAGATAAGCATGGCTATACTCCCTATAATTCGTTAACATTCACTGCTCTTACACAGCGACCAACTAAGATGATCAATTATAGCAGCTTTTTCATATAAATAAAGACTAAGATGCCATTTCTTGATCTAATTTAAATGCAGCATGCAACGCTCTGACGGCAAGTTCCAGATACTTTTCATCAACAACGACAGATATTTTAATTTCCGACGTTGAAATCATTTGGATATTAATACTTTCCTGTGCAAGTGCCTTGAACATTGTACTGGCAATTCCTGCATGCGAACGCATTCCCACGCCTACAATTGAAATTTTTACAATACTATCATCACCAATAACTTTTCGAGCTCCCAGTTCAACACATACTTTTTCAAGCTCAGCTTTCGCCCTCTGGTAATCATTGCGATGTACCGTAAAAGTAAAGTCTGTCGTCGCATCATCGGCTATATTCTGAATGATCATATCAATTTCGATATTGGCATCGGCTATAGGTCCCAAAATCTTAAACGCAACCCCAGGCAAATCAGGCACGCCAGTAATGGTTAATTTAGCCTCATCCCGATTAAATGCGATTCCTGAAATTAAAGCACTTTCCACTTGTGATTCCTCGTAGGTAATGAGCGTACCCTTACCTTCTTTAAATGATGATAATACGCGTAACGCAACGTTATATTTACCGGCAAATTCTACCGATCTGATCTGCAATACTTTTGAACCTAAGCTGGCCATTTCCAGCATTTCCTCGAAAGTAATTTTATCAAGCCTGCGGGCTTTGGGCTCTACCCTGGGATCAGTAGTGTAAACACCATCGACATCAGTATAAATATGACATTCGTCAGCCTTTAAGGCTGCCGCCAATGCAACTGCCGTAGTATCAGAGCCGCCACGGCCTAATGTGGTGATGTTGCCATGCTCATCAACCCCTTGAAAACCCGCCACAACGACCACTTTACCCTCGTTAAGATGAGCTCGTATGCGTGTATCATCTATCTCGCGTATTCGGGCTTTGGTGTGACTGCTGTCAGTCAGAATTTTTACCTGGCTGCCAGTGTAAGAACATGCATCACAGCCCAGCGCATGTAAAGCCATGCTTAACAGCGAAACGGTGACCTGCTCTCCGGTTGACAGCAAGACATCCATTTCTCTTTCATTGGGTTGCGGTTGCATTTCTTTTGCCAATGCAACCAGGCGATTGGTTTCACCACTCATCGCAGAAACCACGACAACAATTTGATCACCCAGATCGCGGGCTTGTTTAACTTTTTCGGCGACCGCTTTAATGCGCTCGGCAGAGCCTACCGAAGTGCCGCCAAATTTATATACATATAATGCCATTCAATAAACCTTTTTATGCGTCCAATTGCGTTTGCACCCAAGCCGGAACTTGAGCCAATGCTTGCGCCAATCCTGATGGATCATTACCGCCGGCCTGAGCCATATCAGGCCGGCCGCCGCCTTTGCCACCGACTTTTGTGGCTACAAAATTAACCAGATCACCGGCTTTTATCCGTCCCATCTGATCCTTGGAGACACCGGCGACCAAACTGACCTTGTCACCATCAACGACTGCTAAAACGATGGCAGAGCTGCCTAATTTATTTTTTAATTGCTCTGCCATATCTTTCAATGACTTAGAATCGACATCCTCCAACTTAACCGCCAATACCTTGATGCCACCGACATCAACAGCCTGAGCGCCGAGTTCGCTACCCGCTGAACTGGCCAGCTTTGCATTCAACCGCTCCAGCTGTTTTTCCAATAACTTGTTTTTCTCTATCAGCTGCTCGACTTTTTCAGGCGCCTTTTCCGGCGCACTTTTTAGCAGCCCGGCAATACTGACAAGCGCTTTGTCACGACTTTCAATCCAATCGATACAGCCACTGCCTGTTACTGCTTCAATACGCCTGATGCCTGCGGCAACACCGGTTTCGCTGATTATTTTAAAGCAGCCTATATCACCGGCTCGCTCGACATGTGTACCGCCGCAAAGCTCGGTTGAGAATTCGCCAATTTTCAACACCCTAACTTCGTCACCGTATTTTTCGCCAAACAGAGCCATTGCACCGGCTTTAACGGCATCATCTTTTGCCATGACTTGCGCAGAAACCGGGTTATTCAATCGAATCTGCTCATTAACCAGTCGTTCGATAACACTGATT
>JBAZTN010000289.1:0-3038 GCA_041661895.1 Methylobacter sp.
TTTTTTCAAAAATTGAAGAATTTTCGCCGAATTGCAACGCGATATGAGCGATTAGCAAGAAATTATCAGGCTATGCTTAGCCTTGTGTCTACCGTCATTTGGCTTAATTGAGAACGCTACCTAGGTTTGTTGCCACTATAAGATTCGCCTTCCAGCAATATTCTTTACTTCATATCTAAACTTGTTTTGTAGTTCTGCCGGTTGTTTATTGTAATGGTCTGATAAAAACGAACACCTCGATAGTGCGCAAAAAAGTTAATCATTGCTTGCAGAATTTTGGTATCAGGCTTTTCCATAGTCATTTTTTTGCACATGATTACTAACGTTAGTTATAGTGTTAAAGTAGCTATTCACAATTTTTGTATGAGTTGAAGTGCTTATTTCAATCATGCAAAATTAATACTACCACTCAACTATATATTTAAGGATCAGCCATGAGTCTCTTTAATTCCATACTTGAAAAACTGGGCATTGGTAAAACTGCTGCTGCGGAAGCGCCTAATGCAAACCAACCAGCAGCAGCTTCTGCCCCTGCTGCTGCAATTGCTGTAGTCGATGTCGTAACAAAATTGGAAGAATTAGCCGCTTCCAGTGCGGAAAAGCTTAACTGGAAAGTTTCAATTGTCGATTTGTTAAAATTACTTGGGCTAGACAGCAGTTTAACCGCGCGTAAAGAACTTGCGACAGAATTGGGTTGTCCAGCCCAAGCAATGTCAGACTCTGCCCAAATGAATATTTGGCTACATAAAACCGTATTGCAAAAACTCGCACAGAACGGTGGTAATATCCCGCCAGAATTTTATTGAACTAAATAGCACATTGGGGAACCTCATTAATTTATACTTAAAACCAGAACCATGCTGCAACGAGTTGCCAACACTATGCAGGCCTTGGTTCTGGGGTTAATGCCAATCCCAATCCACTCTTTTTTGAAAGTTTCTTCGTTTTTTATGCCTCTATGGGCATAGCCTTCTTGCCAATGAATCATGGAGGCCGTGGGATTATTGGAGATAGCCCATGTTAAATACCGCCACTACCGAATGTTACATTTATGTTTTGAATGAATGTTTTTCTAAAGCTAAAACTCAATTCTTTTAAGCATTTAAGCAGTATAAATTCTCTATCTTTTCAAATAATAATGCGCTACATTGGCTTTTAAGCCATTGACAGCTTTTTTCTGAGATTCCTTGAAGTTTTTGGTGTCTTACAACTTTTTATCTTATCCTAATTTCACGAGGAGAAACGTCATGAGTCTTTTCACAGAAATAGTTAAATCCGCCATCGGAGCAAGTAATTCTTCGGGACAAACTGAAAACCAAAGCCAAAATTTATTGAATGGCGCATTGGGAATGCTGCAGAAAATGGGCGGCATAGACGGGTTGGTTAATAAATTACAACAATCAGGCTTGGGTGATATTGCCGCGTCCTGGGTTGGCACTGGAGAAAACAAGAGCATAAACCCCGATCAATTGGCCAATGTATTGGGCAAAGACCAGATTGCTGCTTTGGCTCAACAGGCAGGCATCCCTGAGTCGCAAGGCGCATCAGTGCTCTCGCAGGTTTTACCCGCTATGGTCGATAAACTCACGCCAGACGGCAAGGTACCCGAATCAAGCAGTTTCCCAACATGGGGCAAAGTGCTTCTTGGTGGAGTGGGGGCCGCGGTTGCAGCGAAAGTGGCAGCGTCCTATTTTGGCAACAAAGAAGATGAGGAACAATCGCCCTCCGAACAACAAACAACAACCGCCGCTTCTGTTGATACAGGCACGGGTTCGGCAACTGCAAACGTTCGAACTTATACTGTAGCCAGTGGCGATACGCTGTCTAAGATTTCCAAACAATTATACAACGATGCTAATCAATGGCAACGTATTTTTGATGCGAATCGGGATATTTTAAGCAACCCGGATCGCATATTACCGGGTCAACATTTACGTATCCCTTAAACTTATGCGCACTTAAAGTCGCTCCAAAATTGAAACAAGAAAACTCTTTGGGGCTTTCAGGGTAATTTAACAGATCAAATTGAATATTTTTATTTCTAACCACCGGGTTGGCGTGTAAATATCATGTTGTGGAAAAAAGGTAGGCAAAGCGATAACGTTGAGGACCGTCGTGGTGCGCGTATCGTCGGGTCATCGATTAAACTGAGCGGAGGTCTGCTGGTAGTCGTAATGCTAATAGGAGTCGCATTGGGAGAAAACCCTTTAGAGCTATTAGCTATGCTATCGCAAGGGTTCCTTGAGGGCGGTTCGACAACTGTGGTCTCTCCTCGACAAACGCCTGGCAACGATGAATCCGCTCAATTTGTATCCGCGATATTGGCGGATACCGAAGATACCTGGACCACGATTTTTCCTCGCATGGGCATGCAATATCAAGTACCGAAACTGATTTTGTTTTCCGACCAAGTTTCATCCGCATGCGGATATAATTCCGCAGCTACGGGGCCTTTCTATTGTCCTGGCGATAGAAAAGTTTACCTTGATCTTGAATTTTTCAGGGAATTGGATCGCTTGGGCGCCCCTGGCGATTTCGCTCAAGCGTATGTCATTGGACACGAAGTCGGTCATCATGTGCAAAACCTCTTGGGGATTTCCGGTAAAGTCCATAATTTGCAACTGCATAGCAGTGCGACCAAGGCTAATGCTTTATCGGTCTTACTAGAATTGCAAGCTGATTGTTTTGCGGGGGTATGGGTTCACTATGCCGATAAATATCGCAGTCTCTTGGAACCAGGAGATGTCGATGAAGGACTCAGGGCCGCTTCCGCAATAGGAGATGATCGCCTATTGAAACGCGCAGGGAAAAAAATAAGTCCGGAATCATTTACCCACGGATCTTCGGAGCAACGCACTTTTTGGCTTCGTAAGGGATTGGAAAGTGGTGATATAGCGACTTGCGATACCTTTTCAATTGCGGCAAAAAAATAAACTCAGGGTGAGTTCAACTGGTCATCGCAACATGTTCATTCAGTTTATCGCCAGGCGTTCTAAAACCAAGAGTTTTTCTTGGTCTCGTGTTGAGTTTTAAAGCTA
>JBAZTN010000290.1:0-3023 GCA_041661895.1 Methylobacter sp.
GACGGACATATGGCATTTATACGCTCGCCTGATAAGATTTCCATTGAGCTTTTGCAAAAAGGTGCGCCGCTGGCACATGCGGAGCCGTGGTTTTCTATGGAAAACACAGGAACTTGGTAAAAAATGTAGTACCTGTAGGGCAAAAAGGGCGACGGGCAGGCCGCCCTGTTTGATAAGGCTAAGTTTGAACCGTTACGTGACTTAGTACTCAGGGTGAACGGGTTGTTGGTTTTCAAAATTGTTTACCACAATTATGCCGCCCGACATGACAAGATCTGGATATTCCAAGATTTTAAAAGAATGGGATGGGTCGCCTTTTACGGCAATCATATCGGCCGGTGCGCCGGGTTGTAAGGTACCCAGCAGCGGTAAATTCAGGTGATGGCCTGCTTTCGATGTGGCGCTACGCAAGACATCAATAGTCTGCATTTTTGTCATGTGCTTCATAGAGATAAGCTCCTGCGCATCGATACCCCAGGGAATGTCCGGATGCGCAACTTCAGCACCGTACAATAATTCTCCGCCCAATGCCGCCAAGACGCCGGCATTGTGAGCAACACCCGGACACTTCGATAAGGCATCCAGCGTAGTGACTGTTTTTACGTTTTGTGCCACCGCTTTTTTTAGCAATGCATCGGGGATAATGTCGCATGGAACGTGTGCCCATTCATCAATGCCGGCGTTAACGGCGATCTTCGCGCCTTTTGCCTCGCCTATATGCGCCGCCACTTTACGACCCTGTTTATGGGCTTCATCGACAATCGCCGTGACAATATTTTCCGACAATAGCGGGCATGTCTTTTTTGAGAGGGAAGCCTTGTGATGGGAACTTTTATGTTCTGCGCCAGCGTGATGTTGCTCTGAGGCCCAGGGCGCGCCCGTTTCGCCACCGGGTTCCAAGGCGACCTTAATCACGACTGCGCCGCCATCAATAAGAGTGCGCACGGTTTCCCGCGCTTGCTGTTCCGTGGCAACGGCTATTGCAATATTTTCAGCCCCCAATGCCGGAATCGGATAACCGCCAGGCGCGGTAATAATCGGTCCGGAAGTGAGCACACGCAAGCTACCGTCGCCGCCATAAGGCTTGTGCAAAGGCCCGCCTACATCCCGGATCGTGGTGATGCCGTGCTTTAAAACAGTATCAGCCGGAATATGTTGAAACGCCAGATGGGCATGCAGTTCGATAAAACCGGGCAGCAAGGTTGCATCGCCCAAATCAATGACTTTTGCAACACTGGACTTGAACGCTTCGCGGGCGTCGATTTTTATCACTTGCCTATTTTCCATTAATACCGAGGTATTCGTTCGAATAGTATGACCGTCGAAAACGCGTGCGGCATGGATTAAAACAGGGGAGGGCTCAGTTTCTTGGGCGTTAACCGGGGATGAGACAAAGGCTGTCAGGACTAAAAACAATAAGAGTTTGATTCGGCCAAACAGGCTAAAAAATATTTTCATTAGGAAAAACATTATATTGGTAAGCTGATATAGAAAAAGACGGTATCAGTGCCACTGATACCGCCGAATGTTCACGTCGTCTTATTGGGTTGGTGCTGTTCCAACCTAACATTTACAGATGACTAATTAATAGGTGATTTCTATGCCGCCATAGAAGGACAGTGGTGCGCCAGCGTTTAACATCGCATCAGTCGCTGCGAGACAGGAGTCGAGTAGTCCCCAGAAGCGATAGTGCATGTGTTTTTACGCAGCGTTTTGTGCGGAGTGAAAATGCAGGCTTTCCGAAATCGCGTCGAGTCATTGGGATGATGTGAGTCACCCCTTGTTGGGTGGCGAACGAGAGACGCAGGACGGCTGGGGCAGCCGCAGGCATTAGCGGTCGTGTGTTTTTTGCTGCTTGTTGGGCAGGGATGCCCAAAAAAGCTTTCGCAAAAATAGCGACTCCCCGAGCTTACCGTTCCGCGTCCGAGGAATTGACCGAAACTGCCACCGCTCAGGGATAGCCTCATGGCAGGACTGGTATGAGCGCTGGGTGATGTAAAATCGACAGCGCCACCCAGCGTACTGGCGCCGTACTTAAGTGCATTTCCGCCGCGTGCAACCGTTGCAAAACTCGCAGCCAGCGGATCGATCATACGATTATGGTTGTTGCCGTCAGCGGCAGTGACAGGTAAACCATCTTGCAGAAATTTAATACCATTCTGGTCAAAGTTAGTGGAGTCCAGATTCGAGCCGCGACTGGAAAAAAAGACCTCGTCGTTGCCACTTTGGCTGGCCGCCCAAACCCCGGGCACATAGCGGAAAAAATCCGCTATGCTGGATACGTTACGATCATGTAACTCCTCTATATTAACCAGGCTGACTCCACCCGGGGAAAGATCAACTTCGGCGCTTGCAGCAGCAAGTTGCTGATCACTTTTTCCCGTTACCACTATCGGTTTAAGCGCAATATTTAGCTGTTCTTTCGATACTTTTTGCTTTGATTTAACTGTTTTTGGCGATTCTTTTGCCATCACTGCGGAACTGAAGTTGATCAGTAAAAAGGAAATAAACAGGGGGCTGCCTAGCTGTAAAAGCGTAACAGGCCGATTGGAGCGTATGACTTTCATGATAATTCCAACGTAGTAAGCAAACACATCTCAGTATTGGCTGAGAATTTTTCATTCGAGACACCCAAATCAATGCTTAGATTTGGCGCGAATACGGTGTGTAGATACTACTCAATGACAGCGGCGGTTTCCTTGCGCATTCATATGGCAAACAGAGTATTTTTTATGCCAAAAGTAGGGTTGCGTGATATGCCTTAGTTTTTTTATTTGAGTGTGTGATATGACGCACTTTTGCATAAGAAGAATCTTTTATTGGCGCAAAACAATCATCAACCGTCTGAAAAATATTAAATAACAAATCAAGGCGTGATTTGTGCTTAATAACTAGCTAGTTGTTTAGTCCCACAATCAAGTGATCTGGGGCAGTCGAAAAAATGTCCGGTTTTTGTAGAAACCATTGCCGGATAGCCTCAAAAGGCGGTATGCGTCCGATGGCACGTAGCTTGAGATTAAAAT
>JBAZTN010000291.1:0-2977 GCA_041661895.1 Methylobacter sp.
ACTTCCAGATTTGTGCCACAGGATGCTGCCGACTAAAGCGAGCAGCGACAAACCCATCCACACGCTGATCATGGGCATACCCAATGTCGGCAAATCCACGCTGATTAACATACTGGCCGGAAGGATTATCGCCAAGACCGGCAACGAACCGGCCATCACCAAAACCCAGCAACGCATTGACATAGGCAATGGCATTATTCTTTTGGACACGCCCGGCATGCTTTGGCCCAACGTCGAAAACAAAAACAGCGGCTACCGGCTGGCGACCACCGGCGCCATCAAGGACACCGCCATCAACCATGACCACATCGCCTTCTTCGCCGCCGAATACCTGTTACACCATTACCCTGACCTACTGAAAGCCCGCTTTCAACTGGAATCAATCCCGCAAGGCGAGCAGGAACTCATGGAAGCCATCGGCAAAAAGCGCGGCTGCCTTCGCTCAGGCGGACATATCGAGATGGACAAGGTATCCAAAATCCTGCTGTCTGAATTACGCGCCGGAACTATCGGCAGAATCAGCCTGGAAACCCCCGCCATGATGGAAAAGGAACTGGCCGAGCTGGTGATTATTCGCGAGCAGAAAGAAGCCAAGAAAAAAGCACGGAAGCAAAAATGGAAAGGGTCAAACTAATTTGTGTAGCGACGTAGGATGTGCTGAACAAAGTGAAGCGCATCGTTCGCGATTGATGCGCTTCGTGCCTCGGCAACTGCTCCTGCGTTGCTCTACCTCCTGCATCCATGCAGTCGTCAGCACATCCTACGACACTATCGCCTTCTCAAGAACTACACGACAACATAGAACAACCTGCCCGTTGCCTTGCCCAGTCGGGGCGTTTTAGGGCGAATTCTTCCTTGCCGGGTTGTTCGTCGTAGGGATGGCGCAACAGCTCCAACAGTTCATTGACTAGCGAAAAATTGCCCTCCTCTGCCTTGTCTATCGCCAGTTGCGCCAGGTAATTTCTCAGCACGTATTTGGGATTGGCGGCGTTCATGGTTTTGATGCGTTCGGCATCAGATATGCCGGAACTTTGCACCCGCTTTATGTAAGACTTAAGCCAGTTGCCCAGACGCGTTTTGTATTCATCGGTTAACTGCTCCGGCACATAATAGGCTTCCATCAACGGCGCCATGAGGGCTTCATTGCTGAGCTCAACGTCCATGACCAGCATGGCGAGCTTGCGGTAAAAAATGGTCATGTCCGTTTCAACCAATTGCAACAGGATCAACAGCTCGGTGTTCAGATCGTTATCAAAGGTCGGATCATAGGCATCCAGCCCCAGCTTGGCGGCGACCATATTTTGCCAGCCCTGCTCAAAGGTGTCTTTATAAGCATTGATCGCCTGTTGCAGGGGCTCAACCTGCTCTATCAACGGATAGATGGCATTAGCCAGCTGCCCCAGATTCCAGAAAGCGATTTGCGGCTGGTTGCCGAAACGGTAACGGCGATCCGCCGCATCAGTGGTATTTGGCGTCCAGTTGGGATCATAATTTTCCAACCAGCCGTAGGGACCGTAGTCTATGGTGAGACCGAGTATCGACATATTATCGGTATTCATCACGCCATGAACAAAGCCGACCCGCTGCCAGTGCACTATCATTTCCGCCGTTCTGCGGCAGACTTCTTCAAACCAAGCCAGATAAACAGCAAGTGACGGTTCGCCCAAATGCGGAAAGTCGGTGCGGATGGTGTAATCCACCAGTTTTTTCAGCAGGTCAATCTCACCTCTGGCGGCTAAAATCTGGAAATTGCCAAAGCGGGTAAACGATGGCGCAACCCGGCAAACCACTGCGCCCGGTTCTGGCTTGGGATTGCAGTTGTAAAACATATCCCGGATAACCTCCTCACCAGTCAATATCAGGCTCAATGCCCGCGTGGTCTGCACGCCCAGATGATACATGGCTTCGCTGCACAAAAACTCGCGCACTGACGAGCGCAACACCGCCAGGCCGTCAGCACTCCTTGAATAAGGTGTTTCACCCGCTCCTTTAAGCTGTAAGGTCCAATGCTCACCTCGTCGATTAACCACCTCACCCAGATTAATGGCGCGACCGTCACCGAGCTGTCCCGCCCAGTTGCCAAACTGGTGGCCGCCGTAACAGGTAGCATAAGGTTCCATACCGGGTAGCAGACGATTGCCGACAAACACCTGGGTAAAATAATCGGATTTACAATCTTCCAGACTCAAATCCAGCAGTCCTGCAACCTCTCTGGAATAGGCGACCATTTGCGGATGGGCAACCTTGGCCGGCAACACCCGAGAATAACAGGCGCTATAAACTTGGCGGCGATTATTGGTTGTTTCGGAGTCTCCGGGCAGTCCGCGTATGAAACGATTGTCGAACGTTAATGCATCAAGATGGGGGCTTTTCGGCTGGGAATTCATGTGTAAAATATTATTTATTGTTCATTCTGGCATCAATCTAATCCACTACTTCTCAACAATGCAACAAAATCCTCTGCAGACAGGGGATGGCTTTTCAAATAGCCTTGATATAAATCACAACCTTGAGCTTTCAAAAAAGCCAACTGCTCCTCCGTTTCTACGCCTTCTGCCAGCACTTTAAAGCCCAAAGCATGACCCAGTGAGATTATGGTAGCAGCGATTTCCATGGCATCCTGCTGCCTGGGAATGTCGTTGATAAAGCTTTTATCAATTTTAATCGCGTCTAAGGGGAAACGTTTAAGACGCGCCAATGATGAATATCCGGTACCGAAGTCATCAATAGCCAAGCGGACACCCTGTGCACGCAGGCTGTTAAGAATTTGTACCGCCTCCTCCTTCCTTGTCAACAACCCGGTTTCTGTCAATTCCAATTCCAGATTATCCGCTGGAAACGAGGTTTCAGCCAGGACAGCAGCAACCAGACCGCTTATGTCACTCTGATTATACTGATGCGCTGAAACATTGACAGCAAGCGTCAACGGCGGCAAACCGGCATCCAGCCATTCCCGACCTTGACGACAGGTTTCACG
>JBAZTN010000292.1:0-2975 GCA_041661895.1 Methylobacter sp.
ATTGCCTGGTCAGAAAATGGGTTGCTCCCATCCAGGCTTTGAGAGTGCCGAAAGGGTGCTCAACTGTCTGGCGTCGTATTCTCATGCTATCTGGAGCGTTATCCAAACGAGTTTGCATGGCCTCAAGAACGTCTTCATGTTCCCATCGGCTAACGCGTCGATAGGGGCTTGGCGTGCAATTGGTTTTGATGTGGCATTGTTGACAATGTGAGCTATAGTAGCGGCTCAATTTTAATCCGTGTTCAACCCTGGCAAATCGCCAAATCAGACGTTGTCCCGCAGGGCATACATATTCGTTGGCGTTAGCATCGTAAATAAAATCGGCCTTGTCGAATCGTCCCGCCGCCTTGGCGCCTGATGTTTTACATTTAGGTACAAACGCAGTAATACCTGCTTCATGGCAGGCAAGAATTTCATCGCTATTAAAATAGCCGCGATCTGCAATAACAGACAAGTCTTCTGTACCGGTTGCTATTTGTGCCTGTTTAGCCATTGAAGATAGCTGGTTTCGGTCACTGCCCTTATTCGTTACTTCGTGGGCAACAATCAGATGATGTTTGGTATCAACCGCCGTCTGAACATTGTAGCCAACAATACCCGCCCCTCTTGATTTCATGGAACGCGCATCGGGATCAGTCAGAGAAATTTGCTTAACCTCTGTTTTGTTAAGCTGGACTTCAATTTCCTTAAGGACTTTCATCTGCTCCTTTAAAGCAGCGATTTTATCGTTTAGACGTTCAGATTTGGCTTTTGCAACAGTCGGTTCTTGCCGATCAGCGGTATCTAGAGCGGTTAAATACCTGTTAATGCTCGACTCAATTTCTTCCATCCGCCGTTGCAACTTGGCGCTGGTGAAATTCCGATCCCGGTTATTAACGGCTTTAAATTTGCTACCATCGATAGCGACTAATGATTCTGCGAATAAACCCAGCTTTTGGCATAACACGACAAACTGACGGCACACGCTTCGTATCGCCATGCTGTTTTCTTTGCGGAATCGGGCAATGGTTTTAAAATCGGGGGTCAGACGCTCAGTGAGCCACATGAGTTCGACGTTACGTTGCGCTTCTTTTTCAAGTCTGCGGCTGGATTGGATGCGGTTCAGGTAACCGTAGATGTAAATTTTCAGGAGAATGGCGGGATGATAAGCGGGTCTTCCGGTGGCGGCTGGTTGTATACCCTCAAAACCAAGGTTTCCCAAATCCAGCTCATCGACAAAAACATCAACGATGCGAACGGGATTGGTATCAGTAATGTAGTCGTCGATGCTTTCAGGCAACAACGTGGTTTGTGTGCGGCAGTCGCCTTCAATGAAACGTTTCATCCGCTGGCTCCATTAATATATTGGTGGCTATTATATCAAGTACCACGTTTTGACACAGTCTGGGTTGTTTTCGGTCATTGAGATACTCACCAAATTTATACCAAAGTAGAAGCGGATTAAATATTACTGCCGGAATTATGCCGGGATTAGTTATGCATAGTGATGGAAAGGGTTCTGTCGCAAATATTCATAAAGTGTAAAGCTGCAATTATCTGCGGACAAAGTTATCCAGCTAAAGCCATAAACTGCTTATAAGCCGGTATATTTTCATCAGACAGCTGTCCCTTTCGAATCATGTGCGCCGTTTCAATTGAGGGTGTAAGAATTTTTGTGTAAACGGTCATTTGGCGGGAAACTGTCACCACTTAGCAAGGAGTAGAAATGACCTTAAGCAACGAATTGATCGACAGCCTGCTGGCTGATTACAAGAAACCTGAAGACCTGATTGGTGAACACGGTATCTTAAAGCAACTGACCAAGAGGTTGATGGAGCGAGCTCTTGAAGTCGAGCTGGCTGAACACCTTGGTCACAGCAGACATGAACCGGTTGTCAATCCGGCTGGCAACACTCGTAACGGTAAAAGTAAAAAGACACTTAAGGGGGAGTTCGGTGAGCTGCCGATTGAAATCCCTCGTGATCGCCATGGCAGCTTCGAGCCGCAGATTATCCCCAAACATCAAACCCGCTGGAACGGTTTCGACGACAAGATTCTGTCGCTGTATGCCCGCGGCATGACGGTGCGGGAGATTCAGGCACATCTCGCCGAAATGTACGGCACCGAAGTCTCGCCCACGTTGATTTCATCGGTCACCGATGCTGTTATCGAAGACGCCAGGGCATGGCAATCGCGTCCGCTTGATACGGTGTACCCCATCGTCTATCTGGACTGCATCCATATCAAGGTACGTGATGCCGGAACGGTGCGGACGAAGGCCGTCTATCTGGCGTTGGGTCTTAACCTGTCCGGCGAGAAGGAGCTGCTCGGCCTCTGGATTGCCCAAACCGAGGGCGCTAAATTCTGGCTGCAGGTGGTGACAGAACTCAAGAATCGTGGCGTACAGGACATTTTTATCGCTTGCGTGGATGGCTTGAAAGGTTTCCCTGAAGCTATCGAAACGGTTTACCCCAAGACTGCGGTTCAGCTTTGCATCGTGCATCTGGTCAGATACAGCCTGAACTACGTTAGCTGGAAACTGCGCAAGGCGGTAGCGGCTGATTTACGTACGATCTATACAGCGGCGACTGTCGAAGAAGCCGGGATGAAGTTGGACGAATTCGAAAGCAAATGGGGGACTGACTTTCCTAGCATTGTCCAATCCTGGCGACGCAACTGGACACGCGCCATCCCATTCTTTGATTACCCACCAGAAATCCGGCGCATTATTTACACCACTAACGCAATAGAGTCGGTAAACATGAGTCTGCGCAAGATCACCAAGAACAGGGCAGCCTTCCCCAGCGATGAAGCCGTGCTGAAATTGTTTTACTTAGCATTGATGAATATCAGTCAAAAATGGACAATGCCACTCCAAAACTGGAAAGCCGCTCTCAACCGATTTAGTATTATGTTCGAGGATCGGATGCCTATCCGATAATTGAAAAATCCGTTTACACAAAATTCGGGACACCCTCCATTGCCATGTTTAATTT
>JBAZTN010000293.1:0-2967 GCA_041661895.1 Methylobacter sp.
CATTGCTGATCCGATAACAGTGGCAACAAACTGGCGACATCGCTACCGTCCCCCAAACGGCATAAAGCATTAGCCGCTTCCACCCGCACCTCCCAATGAGCGTCACTCAAGCAATTACGGACCAGAAACAACACCTTTGGGCTACATGCAGCTTTCAGGCAAGCGCAGAGTAGCTCATGATTTTGTCCCGTAAACATATAACGGTGCAACACGATATTGGTAGTGCTAACATCAGCAAAAGGCAGGTAACGCACTAAAGCTGTGACTTGTCCCTGAGAAGTATTGAGAATGGTATTCAGTAATGGCGGGGACACCATCACTGGCCCTGCCTCCAGTAGCAAGCCGGCAACAAGATGTCTGGACCAGCCCGGGTGCGTGACGAGAAGCGGAATAACCTCGCGTAGTGCAGAACGAGTATCAATACGTGTTAGGGCGCGGGCAGCAGAAAAAGAGCGTACAGGATCCTCATCATGCAGCCGCTGTAATAATGGCTCCCATGCACGAATATCCCGTAACCAACCTGCAGCCACGGTGGCTGTGATTAGCTCCCGGTCCGCCGGTGCGCGGTTAAGTATTTTAATGACGATATGGTGCAGTCCCATGCTTCGCCCTAAACGTTGCAGATTATCAGGCGCTTCGCCACCTACATTGAGCAGATAATGATGCCAAAGCTGGAAAAAAAACAGCCAGTTGCTATTGGACAAATACAGCGGTGGTAGGCTGGGAGTTAATCCACAGGCTGCATTCATACATAAAGGCCGCCATAACTGCCATAGTCGCTGGCGGCGACGTTCCATCAGCCACAACCAACCGCGCAGAAGAAGTATGTACAACAGCTGCAATAGCGTTAGGGCAATAGCCCCAAGACCCAGCCAGAGCGCCCAGCCAATGGCATCAGAAGGCATAACGCAAACCAAAAAGAGCACCTCGACGCGTATAGAAGGAACCTTGCACGTTGAGGCTCACGTCATAGACCAATGCCAAGGCTGGCGTTAGCCAGTGTTGTCCTTGCAGAGAGTAGCTTTCTGTATCGGCATTGACAAGACGACTGGGGTCAAGACGCACCACCTCCTGACCGTTGCTAATAGAAATGCCAATATAATCATGGTTGCCGTAATAATAAGCCGCCTGTCCAAGATGGCTGAAAGTAGGAGTGGGAGCCCCTTGCAACTGGCTGATATAAAGTGTGTAAGCAAAGCGCCAATTACCCCAATAGCGCTCTAAACCAACAGTACCGATTTCGTTATCCAGATCTCGATAACTGATATGGCGAAAACTAAACAACGCGCCAAAGCCGTAGTCCATTTTGTAATGAGCGTTGCCTAACAGCGACCATTGTGGCAAAAAAAGATTAGTAGGGCTTTCGTCAGTTTCCAAGCCAAAAGTCCACCGCTCCGATACAGGAAGAGTGAAGCCCGCCATGATGGAAACATCTTGCAAAGCGAAACGGTCTACCTGAGTAGCTCGACCATAAATATTACGTCGATCACCGAAACGGTGGTTTGCTCCAAGGTAAGCGCTGTTCCAACTGTCATACTGGTGATCCAGTTTTTCATAACTGCCACCGACATCCAAAATGGTATTGCGTTCAGACGTAACTGTTTGGGGTATGGTTTCTTCTGTCGGTTGCGTATCCTGAGGCTTAGGCGTCAAAAGCTGCCAGTCGCTATCAGGAAAACGTTGGGCGGCTTGGCGCTGGATATTTTCCGCTTCTATCCGCTCATCGGCGGCGTAAAGACAGCGTATCAGCAGTTCCCAAACATCTGCATAATGAGGCGCACTTTTTTGAGCGCGTTTTAGGAAAGGAATGGCTAGGCGTGGCTTGCTCTGCCAAAAATATACTTGCGCCAAGCCTAGCAGATAATCGGCATTGTTTGGCTCGAGACGCAACAAAGCCGTGTATTGCTCAACAGTTTCCTCGTACTTGGCCTGCCAAGCCAACACCCGCGCCAATAAAAAACGGGCTTCGCTATCCTGCGGACGTTGGCTCAACCATGTTTTCAATTGCACCTCTGCATCGCCCCATTGCTTCATATTTACTGCTGACTGAGCCTTTTGCCAAGCATTGGCAGCCGCCGCAGGCGCTGACAGTATGCCAATCAAACAAGCCATAAAAATGGTGATGACAAATTTGAACGTCATTGCTGCTTTTTAAGCTTCAGTTGGTGATTAATACGAGCGACCAACTCCAAGGGTTTAAATGGCTTGGCAATGAAATCATCCGCGCCTGAATTTAAGGCATTTACCACGCCTTTTTCTCCAGACTTAGCAGTTAACATGATGATTTTCGTTTTCGCCCAAGTGGGCATAGAGCGCATTTGCTCTAACAAATGTGTACCATTCACATAAGGCAACATTACATCCAGCAGCGCCAAATCTGGTGGATCGCTGTGTTCAATAAAGTACTGCGCGGCATGTCCGTCTTTTGCCAGAGACACTTGATATCCTTCCCTGCTCAACAGAAACTCCAGCAGCAGAGAAATTTCTTCGTCATCTTCCACTACTAAAATATTTCTCGGTATCATGATTGTCCCATTAATCAGGAGATAAACATTAATTAAACAGCATTAATCATACCCGAATTTACGCTGATAAATGTAGCCTATGCTTTGGTAGGTTGTTGCATAGATGTGTGACCTGGCATTTGAAAAAGCGTGTTCGAGAGGCTATCTAAAAACTAGACCTGATCTCGCTCATTTGTCCTCTCTCATTCCACGGCCAATCGGCCGGTTTGTTCACCATCCTATCTCACACGGGGTCGAGCACGGCATGCCGGCTTAGTTCTAACAGATGGGCATCCATATCCACCAGAATGTCTTTGAACCTGCGCTGAAACTAATTGCTGCAACGCCGATACCCTATATACGATCGGCAACGGTGTCAGCCATTTCGATTCAGGGCGCAGTCATCACTCGCATTTAGATATCTTTGTAGATAGGGTAAAGTGTACGGACTGGCTTGACTTCG
>JBAZTN010000294.1:0-2942 GCA_041661895.1 Methylobacter sp.
ATCAACATTCTAACATTAATGATTAGAATGAAATATTTGAGAAGGCACTGTTAGTTAAAAATCATGTTCACAGTATAAGTTTGAATATTTGGTCGCTACATTTGATCTCAAAATAAGCTTAATTATTATTTAGGTGCTAAATTGCGGGCTATGAAGGATGTAAGAATGCATCAATAATCAAATATGAGGATAACTGCAATGATTAGACTGACTTATGCAAGTACGGCAACTAAAGACTTCGAAACAGAAGATCTGCTGGAACTATTAAAATCATGCAGAATTAATAACGGCGCTAAAAATATAACCGGGATATTGCTTTATTCACACGGCACTTTTTTTCAGGTATTGGAGGGCAATGAGGCAGTTGTTGAAGATACATTTGAACGCATAAAAAAAGATAAACGCCACAAGGATGTTACCTTGATTGAAAAACAGCCAATAAAGGAACGGGAATTTCCCTATTGGAGCATGGGCTTTGAAAAGCTGGAAGGCAAAGAACTGAGTGAAATGGAAGGCTTGAATAACTTTTTTGAAAAGGATTTTACGCCCGCCGGTTTTGCCTCCAATAAAAACATTGTTGGCCCGTTATTGACCCATCTGCGCGGCAAGCTGGTAAAGCAGGTCACTGTGGAAAGTCACGAAGAACTGCCCATGCAGCATGAAGATCCATTCATACAATTTCTGCACCGTACCATACGGCTTGGTGTCAAATTTTTAGCCTTGCTAATGGTTATAGTCATACTGTTTGGCATTATTGATGTTGTTTATGTGATTTTCGAAAAAATCACTCAGCCGCCATTTATGCTGATGACCATTAATGACATGCTGGAAACATTCGGGGCTTTTTTGGCGGTGTTAATTGCCATTGAAATTTTTCTGAACATCACCTTGTATATCAGGAGTGATGTCATTCCTGTAAAACTGGTTGTAGCCACTGCATTGATGGCGATTTCACGGAAAGTCATTGTCTTTGATTACAAGCATTTGCCTGCTGAATATGTCAGTGCTTCTGCCTTGGTTTTGGTTGCTCTGGGCATCACCTATTGGCTAATTCAAAAAAAGGAATAGTGCGATTTTGCTACAAGACGGCTAACAGATCATTCATTGCCGATTAACTCCAGATAACCGTCTTTATAGCTCGGATATTGGAACTGGTAACCCAATGCTTTTAAGCGGGCATTGCTGCAGCGTTTATTCATGCCTGCATTATCGTCGGCCGCTTTAGCAGTCGGTTGCTGACGATGCAGTCGTTCGGCCAGCCAGTTCATCACTTCCCACAATGGTGCAGGATCATCATCGCTGGCTAAATAACATTGCTTTAATGAAAAACCCGCTAACCGCTGATCCAGCAAAAACGACAGCACGCCAACGCAATCCCGCTGATGTATCCTGTTAGTAAAATAAGGCGGAATTTGTTGTATCGCTGGCGCTTGCCTCGCCATTCTTAAGAGATACTCGCGCCCAGGCCCATAAATGCCGGAAAAACGCACGACGATATTAGCCGGATTTAAAGTCATCAATTTTTGTTCCGCCAGCCTGATCAACCGGCTGGTGGTGTTTTCCGGTTGCGCGACTGAATCTTCATCCACCCATTCGCCTTGTGACTGTCCATAGACGCTGGTGGACGAGACCATTAGCCAGTGCGCGTCCGGCAGCTTGGCGAGCAGATTGTTCAGGCCGGCTTCATAAACCGCACGATAGCTTTGTTCATCGCGCCCGTCAGGCGAAACAATGAAAAACGCCTGCTCAAAATCGGTGTCCAAATCTGCCAGGTCGGCGGGCGAGCTTATGTCGGCAGTGAAGTATTGAATGTGGCTGTCGGCTGATGCCTTCGGGTTTCGTTTCAGTCCGGTTACCTGATGACCCTTGGTGGATAAGACCCCGGCGAGTTCCAAACCTATGGCGCCGCACCCGACAATTAGTATTTTTGCCATGGTTACAATTGATTGATGAGTTGCAGTTCTTGCGGATAAGGCGACATGTAATAGGATTCTTCTATGTACGGATCGGGGCTTTTACGGAAATGATGCTTAAGCAGGGTTAACGGTACAATCAGCGGGACGTAGCCTTTGCGATATTGTTCAATCACTTCGCAAAGTTCGGCTTTATCGTCTGAACTCAAGTCCTTTTTTAGATAGCCCTGGATATGCTGTAAGACATTGACATGATTTTTGCGGGTAGCCGGTTTTTTAAGCGTATTCATCAGCTGCAGAATGTATTGCTCTGAGATTTGCCCAAGGTTGGCTTTGGTGAGTCCAGCCAATAACTGCCCTAGGTCTCGATAGTCTTCATGGCTCATGATGATCAGTTTATGGCGGGCATGAAAATTAGTCAGGCCGCTTGCCGTCAACCCTTCTGCCAGCATCGCTTTCCAGCGGTACAGCACGTAAACGCGCTGGATGAAATTTTCGCGCAGGCCGGGATCGCCAAGCCTGCCTTCTTCCTCTACTGGCAACAGCGGGTTCAGACGCATCATTTCCTCAGCATAAATGCCGATGCCGTCAGCACGCGACCGGTTATCGGTATAAACTTTGACCCGCTCCATGCCGCAACTGGGCGAGTTTTTTTTCAGGATATAGCCGCACAAGTCGGCATGCAGGTGTTTTTGCTGTTCGGCATAGTCGCGTAACGGTTCAGTGACATCCCAATCCGGGTTTTTAATGCCTACGCAATGAATCGCATTATCGATTTTTATCAGATGCAGGGTAGGGCGGGGAGCGCCAAGGCCAATGCCCATTTCTGGACAAAACGGCCGAAAATCAAAATATTCACTCAGCGTGCCGGTGATATAGGCATCCAGCCTGTTGCCACCGTCAAAACGGACATTCTCGCCCAATAAACAGCTGCTGATACCGATAGGAATTTTTTTCATAGGGATTTGATGTAGGTGCAAAGTTCTTTTTGACTTTATCACTAAAACTTTGCGGTGTGGATAGTTTTTA
>JBAZTN010000295.1:0-2936 GCA_041661895.1 Methylobacter sp.
ATCTTCTGGACGAAGTAAACAGCATGCCGGATGCTAAAGGTTCACTGCGTATTTTTATGAAGAAAAAATGGGATGGCGAGGGCGGCGGCACCTTGCACGCCAAAATCTCGTTTGACAACAGATGGTACGTCAGTGATACCAGTAACAACCTCCACGCCAATGGCTTCCTCCAGCACGAGGGTCAGCGGTACTATCTGGACGACGAACTCAATGAAGCCGTGCGCACCTGGGCTACAAAGCTGATGGACAACTCGGAAATGTACCTCGTCTCAGACAAACTTAAGGTGATGGCGGAAACCATCGATGCGGAAAACGCAGCCAACCCGGCGCTCAATGCACTGATTACGCTCTTTCCGTACCAACTGTAGGAATCGCTGTTTTATCAGTAATATTCAAAAACCTGCCTAAGCCATAACGGCTTATAGGCAGGTTTTTTATTGCGAAAGTTGGCCAGAAATCAACAGGATAAACCATCATTACGGGATCTATACCCAACAGCAATATAGAAAAAGACTTATCACCGAAAACAGTAAAACAGCGTACTGAGACACAAAGCTAATGGTCAATGTGTTACTACCAAATCGAGTATCAATGAAACAATCGCACTTTTGACGGCTGCCGCCGTAATCCGCTGAGCTTGCTGTTACATCACTCAATTCAGGATGTAAACGGGAAATGATTTCACTCGCTCTACCAACCACAGGAATATTGAAGCAGTCGCCTCGAATACCCCTATACAGCCGTCTAACCGGGTGGCAAGAAGACGCAGTTTAATTTGGAAAAATTCACGCCGAAAGATTCTGGCCTTGGATTCCTTTCAACACTTGCCAGCCAGTAGACTTAAGTTTATTGTTGAAACTTCTGGAATCTAAATCTGATTTTATCCCAGCATCAGGATGTAAAGGATGCTGCCGTCCTATCTTCGCCAGCTATCATGAGGTGATCAATGAACTCAATCAATCAGCCTGCTTTTATCCGGTTAATTCCTTTGGTTTTCAGCTTCTTTTTTACTACAGCCGTCTTGGCAGAAGGAGAACAAAACATGACCCTGACCCTAAAATCAACTGACTTTACCCACCAGGGCGAAATCCCGAAAATGCTTACCTGTGACGGCACTGACAGTTCGCCGGCCTTAAGCTGGTCTGGAGTGCCACAAAATGCCAAAAGTCTGGTGTTAATCGTTGATGATCCGGATGCGCCTGATCCTGCCAACCCCAAAATGACCTGGGTACACTGGCTGCTTTACAATATTCCGCCGACCGTCACGGAATTACCAAGGGCCGTTGCCGCCAGTAATTTACCTACAGGCACCCAACAAGGCAAAAATGACTGGAAGCGGACTGGCTATGGCGGCCCCTGCCCCCCCATTGGCCGACACCGGTATTTCCATAAACTCTACGCACTGGATATTGAATTGCCGGACCTGCATCTGCCCAACAAAGCCCAGCTTGAAAAAGCCATGGCTGGTCATATTATTGGCCATGCAGAACTGATTGGAACTTATCACCGATAAATAATGTTGCTCAGCAGGCCGCATATTTTCTATATCTTAATGCTGATGTTGTGCAGCGGCTGCTCTTACCAGCAAATGGTGAAGGAAAAATACCCGCTGTGGGGCGAAGAGCACTATCTGGATAGTGACGAAACAGGTTCAATCCGGCATATGCAGATTCTTACGCCTGCCCGGCCTGATTCCGCCAGCGCCTGTCTGCTGATTGTTCACGGCATGAATGAACACGTCGGCCGTTATGGCGATATCGCCCGACACTTTTCCGATCGTTTTATTGTCGCTGGAATCGATATGACTGCACATGGTTTGAGCAATACCGTGCTTATGAAGGCGGACAAAAGCATTGAAGCTGGTGCATCGACATATGATGCCGGCCCTGCTTATCTTGAACAGGCGCAACTTGGCGATTTACAACCCCTGCGGGATGACCTGAATCTGGCCCTAAGTCACCTGATCAATCACTGCGATAAACTTTCAGTTAACAAATCCTTACCCGTTTTCATTCTGTCGCACAGTCTCGGTTCACTGGTTAGCACTTCCTATCTGCTGCAAACAGACAATGAGGCTGTAAAATCGAGAATAAAAGGTATCATTCTCACTGGCCCTGCTTTTTCGGTTACTGAAGTTCCCGGCTGGCGCGGCTGGTTTCAGAATCCGTTTATCTGGTTTTCATTTCATACCCACGAACACTTCCTCAACCCGCACAACGAACCGTTCCCCCTAATGCTGTTTAATCAGATGCTGGCCTTGATTACCGTACCCCTGCAAGACGGCATTTTTGAACTGCTCTCATTGCCTGGTCTGCGCAACGTGTTTTCGCCGACCGGACCGGCTTGGGTGGCAGAGCACCTGAGCGACTCAGAGGAAGAAAGAATCCGCCAGAGCAATGATAATTACATCATCCGCCGGTGTGTCTTACGTTATGTATTGGGCGTCGAAAAGGAAATCATTCATTTCAGACAAAACATGGCTGCATTTTATACCCCCTATCTGCTCATTTATTCCGAACAAGACCCCATTACCCCCGCATGGGGAAATACCGATTTCGCCGCCGTAACGCGCGACAAACATGAACAGAACGAACTGATGGTGTTAACTGGGAAAAACCACCACGAACTACTTTTTTCCTCAGCGGCGCTGCGTGAGCAGATCTTACATAAAATCGACGACTGGCTGGAACAGAGCATCAGGTCAAATCCGAACTAGGATTTTTTAGGTGCCAACGCCTCAACATTGCGTTTAGCAAGATCATCTATAACGGCGCTTAATGAACCCTTGGTTTTAACATCCTGGCTAAAAGTTGTACGGTAGTTAGTAACCAGGCTCACTCCTTCAATGACAATATCGTAAACTTTCCATTGCCCATTACTCAGCACCATCCGGTAACTCACTTCAGCAGGCTGTTTGCCTGGCTGGATCACTTCTG
>JBAZTN010000296.1:0-2934 GCA_041661895.1 Methylobacter sp.
CTTTGCGCTTGCCTGGCTTTAGTGGCTTGCGCCTTAAACCGGTCAACAAAGCTCTGAATATGCGCGATTTCTCGTTGCTGCTTTAGATAGGATGACTGTTGTTGCGCCAGTTTTTCTGCGCGCATGCGTTCAAATGCAGAATAATTACCGGTATAAATTTCGGCTTTACTCTGTTCAATATGCACGATGTGGTCGGTAATGGTATCCAGAAAATCCCGATCATGAGAAATCAGCAATAAGGTGCCCGGATATTTGCACAACCAGTCCTGCAGCCAGATCACTGCATCCAAATCCAGATGGTTGGTGGGCTCATCAAGCAGCAATACGTCTGAACGGCACATCAAGGCCTGAGCCAGATTAAGACGCATACGCCAGCCGCCAGAAAATGAACTGACTGCATTTTGCTCCTGATCCGCAGTAAAACCCAAACCGCTCATTAACCGTGATGCCCTGGCCTGTGCGGTATAACCACCGATGACTTCCAATGCGGCATGTAATTCTGCCTGTTTCAAGCCGTCATCGGCCTGTTCGGCGACAAGCAGTTGCTGTTGCAATCGCCTTAATGGCTGATCGCCGTCAATGACATAATCAATGGCAGAACAGGCGGTAGCTGGCGTTTCCTGGGCAACATGGGCGATTTCCAGACCTGGCGGCATGGAAAAATCACCCTCATCCAAATGCAACTCACCTCTAACCAAGGCAAACAAGCTGGATTTACCCGCGCCATTAGCTCCGGTAAAACCTACTTTCTGGCCTTTATGAATGGTGAAAGAAGAGTTAGCAAACAACACCCGTGCGCCACGGCGTAAGGCTATATTTTTAAAATTCAGCATGAGAGTACAGCCTAAAATAGGCTAAATAAAGGAGGGGAAAAACAAATAAGACCATTGCAAATCTATATCACCACGAAGCTCACGAACAACTGAGCTCCGTGGTAAAAACAGGTCGAGTAAATCAATAAAATCCGTAACTATGCCAAATTGAAGTATAAAGACAGAATCTCAAGCAGCACGCTCAATCATTTTTTCCGCCTGCTCGGCAAATTGCTCAAGATTGCCTTTTTTAACGGTCTCTACCGGAATTACCAGTGCTGTGCTTAAATTGATATAGATATAAACATAGCGTTTGCCATATTCCACCCTGACCAAATCTCCCCAGGCCATCTTATGCTTGCCGCTGGGCGATTTCTCCAACAGATAATTGGGATTTGCCGGATCTATGCTCAAGGTATATGTACCGAACATATTGATCTTTTCTTTATTTGTATAGTTTTTAAGAATCTGTCGGCGCAAATCAAGCATCATGATTTTAGGTGACAGCCAAGCCCAAAGAATGGCAATAACGATGATATATGCTGATGAATTCTTGTCACCATAATAAAAGTAATAAAAAGAGCCGATAAGCGCCATGATACCCGGCACTATCCATCGGTTCTTTTTTATATTGTTCTGTATATCTTCATTCCTCATGAACTGAATTTCATTAAAATGGATTAAATCTTCTTCGCGGAATTCGTATTCAATTTCAAACATGTTTCTTATCTTTTCTTTAATAATAGTTTTAAAAATTTCTAATGCATTTTTATTTTTGCATGAGCGCTGCGTCTGAATAAATTAGAAAGCGTCAACATTGCCGTTCTAAAATAACCGTGTATCGCAACCTGATGCATCTTATACAGGGACAGATAAACCACTCTGGCTATGAATCCGCCGATGCTCACTGTACCCATCAAGTTGCCCATCAGATTTCCTACCGTAGTATATTTACCTAAGGAAACCAGCGAGCCATAATCATGATAAACATAATTGACCAATTTTTTGCCTTTTAACCGGTTAACGATTGATTTGCTTAAAGTCGATGCCTGCTGATGAGCGGACTGCGCCCGTGGCGGGACATTCCCATCATGCCCCGGCCAAGGGCAAGCAGCGCAATCCCCCATTGCAAAAATATTATCATCATTGGTTTTTAAAGTTTGATCAACTATCAATTGATTAATATTATTGATTGCCAGGCCATCCAGTTCCTTCATCCAGTCTGGTGCCTTAATACCTGCCGCCCAGACCTTAAGGTCCGCCTCAATCATTTCGCCATCATGGGTGCTGACGCCTTCTTTAGTCACCTCAACCACTCGCCGGCCCAGCTTAAGATCTATCCCCAACTTGGTCAGTTGCTGCTGCGTTGCATTAGCTAATTTAATGGGTAACGCCGGCAACAATTGGGTCGCCGCTTCAATAATGGTCAATTTCACATTACTGGACTCATCCAGCCCGTAAACCGCCAGCAGATCTGTCACCTCGTGCAATTGCGCTGATAATTCGACACCGGTTGCACCCGCCCCGATAATGACTATAGATAATGGCTTGTTTCCGGCCTTGCTTTCACCCACATGGCTTTTAATATAGGATTCAACCAATTGTTTCTGGAACTTAAAAGCTTGTGAAGTGGTATCCAGGAACATGCAATGCTCTGCCACGCCCTTAATATTGAAGGTATTGCTGACACTGCCGACTGACATCACCAAGGTGTCGTAACGAAATGTACGCTTGGGGATAAGCTCTTCTCCATCGTCGTTCAGCGTAGGACTGACGTAAATTTCCTTTTTCTTTCTGTTCAGGCCTTCCATTTTGCCCAACCTGAATCGGAAATGATTGCGATGCGCCTGCGCCAGGTATTCAATCTCTTCGGATTCAGACAAGGTACCTGCCGCAACCTCATGCAATAATGGCTTCCAGATATGCGTCGATGAAGCATCCAGCAGCGTGACTTCAGCTAAGCCCTTTTTACCTAATTTCTTGCCTAAACTGGTAGCCAGTTCAAGACCTGCCGCACCGCCACCAACAATCACTATTTTATGTTTTTCGTTATTCTTATCAGTCATTGCCACCTCCCTAAAAAAATATTTTTTCGTACTATAGCATTATATTGAATCAATCT
>JBAZTN010000297.1:0-2912 GCA_041661895.1 Methylobacter sp.
TGGAAAGAGCCATTATCGATGCCGACACCAAAACGCTGCTCGAAGATTTGTATTTGCCCTATAAGCCCAAGCGCCGCACCAAAGCGCAGATTGCCCGTGAAGCAGGGCTTGAGCCGCTTGCCGACGCGTTGTTGGATGACCGCAGCCTGACGCCTGAACAAGCTGCCGCCGCTTATATCGATGCGGACAAAGGCGTGCCGGATGTTGCCACCGCTCTGGATGGCGCACGGCAAATCATCATGGAACGCATTTCCGAGGATGCCGAACTGTTGGCCGAACTTCGCGAGCGTATCTGGCAAAAAGGCATCATCCACGCCACGGTGGTGACCGGCAAAGAACAGGAAGCGGCGAAGTTTAAGGACTATTTCGATTACGAGGAAGCCATCAACAAAATTCCTTCGCACCGGGCTTTGGCGCTGTTTCGGGGGCGCAATGAGGACTTGCTGAATCTAACGCTTAAGCCCGGCGCTGACGATAAAGAAGAGCACGACCTTTGCGCTCAGTTTGTCGCTCGCCGTCTGAATATTACCGATATCTCAAAACCAGCCGATGCCTGGCTGGCTGAAACGGCCCGTTTCGCCTGGAAAATCAAACTGTACACTCGCATCGATCTGGACTTGAAACTCAGGCTGCGCGAAGCCGCCGAGCTGGAAGCCATTCGGGTTTTCGCCAGCAATTTAAGAGACTTGCTGCTGGCCGCACCGGCCGGGCCTAAAGCGACGATGGGCTTAGACCCCGGCATACGCACCGGTGTTAAGGTTGCGATCGTCGATCCTACCGGAAAAGTACTGGGCACGGACACCATCTACCCGCACCCGCCACGCAAGGACTGGGATGGATCGATAGAGACGCTGGCAAAACTGATCCAAAAGCACAAGGTTGACTTGGTCAGCATAGGCAATGGCACGGGTTCCAGAGAAACAGACCAGCTAGTGGCCGATGTCATGAAGCGGCACAGCGAACTCAAGTTTACCAAGATCACCGTGTCGGAAGCGGGCGCATCGGTTTATTCTGCGTCTGAACTGGCGGCCAAGGAGTTTCCTGAGCTGGACGTGTCCTTGCGCGGCGCGGTTTCCATCGCCAGACGCTTGCAGGATCCGTTGGCGGAACTGGTCAAAATCGACCCCAAATCCATCGGCGTGGGCCAGTACCAGCACGATGTGAATCAGGTTCAGCTGGCCAAGGGACTCGATACCGTGGTCGAGGATTGCGTAAACGCGGTCGGCGTTGACGTGAACACTGCATCGGTATCCCTGCTTAAGCAGGTGTCCGGCCTGTCCGCCAGCATCAGTGAAAATATCGTGGCCTTCCGTAATGAAAACGGCCCGTTTGCCAATCGCAAGCAATTGAAAAAAGTGCCCCGATTGGGCGACAAGGCTTATGAACAAGCGGCGGGATTCCTGCGCATTATGAATGGCGACAACCCGCTGGATGCCTCTTCAGTTCATCCCGAAGCCTATCCCGTTGTTGAGGCCATCATAGGCAGCACCGGAAAATCCATCCGCGACCTGATCGGTCAGAGCCAGTTTTTGCGCAGCCTGGATCCTGCCAATTACATTAATGAACATTTTGGTTTGCCGACGGTGACCGACATCCTGCAGGAACTGGAAAAGCCTGGCCGCGATCCAAGACCGGAATTCAAAAGCGTGGAGTTCAAGGCAGGCATCGAGAAAATCACCGACCTTGAAGTCGGCATGAGGCTGGACGGCGTAGTCACCAATGTCGCCAACTTCGGCGCATTTGTTGACATCGGCGTACATCAGGATGGCCTGGTGCATATCTCCCATTTGTCCGATACCTTTGTCAAAGACCCCAGAGACGCCGTTAAAACTGGCGACATGGTCAAAGTAAAAGTGCTAGAGGTCGATGTCGAACGCAAACGCATTTCGTTATCCATGAAAACAAATCCTGAAGCAACCGAATCCAGACCCGAGCGAAATAACCAAAAGCCGGCGGCACACAAACCCAAACAACCGGCCCCAGTGCAAGGCTCAATGGCTAACGCATTTGCCAAGGCTCTGAAAAAGTAAATCACAAAAGCTCTGCTATACTCGATCAGACACTTTATATTTTTACCTTTCTCATCCTCGGATAATCTATGAAAACACATAAACACGTTCTGATAATTGCCCTGTTGACTGCTTTTCTGGCCGCTTTTTCACCACTAGGCAGCGCTGCCGGGGTGAACAATTACGGTTCAGGAATGGGCTCTGGAGAGCATACTCACTGCAAAAAGACAGGCTCTGGAGAGCAAACTTACGGTTCAAAAATAGGTAATAAAGCTTTACGGGGATTTACCAATCTTCTCTTATCCCCTATGGAGATTCCGAAAAACGTCATCATGACAACAAATGAAAGCAATCCTTTTTATGGCATTATTGGCGGAATATTCAAAGGTCTGATGCACACCGCCGGACGCATGAGTTCGGGTCTGATTGATCTGGTCTTTTTTCCTTTACCAACAAAACCGAATACCGACCCCATTTACCCCTGGGACGATTATTTCGATAGGGATACCTCATACTGCGATATATTTGACCTGGATTTTGCAGAGGAGACCGCTCAACCGATAGCGTTAATGCCGGTTGCACAGCCTGTAGCGCAGCCCGTAGCGACTGTTGCAACCGCTCCCCAAGCACCTGTCGACTTGGATCAAAATCAACAAGACATCAACAGAAAATTGGATTCACTGTTCAAAAAACGAATGCTGAAATAACTCATCACGTCTTAAAGCAAAAAAGCCCAGCGTGGAAATCCCCGCTGGGCTTTTTTTTGGGTCTTTAACTTAATTGTTTAGTCCCAGAATTAACTGGTAATATTTATTCTAACCTTAAGGAGCAGAAGCCATGGGACAAGTATTACACGGAACAGCCACGACCACGCACGCCACGCGAGCAAAAATACAAGCGTCT
>JBAZTN010000298.1:0-2912 GCA_041661895.1 Methylobacter sp.
GAAGCAATGCCGATGGCGTTGTGTTTAGCCTAACTCAGGAAATCACGGTTTCGGGTGAAGCCGTCAGTTTTCATGGTCGTTTGGATGAAATGAAAAAACGCTTGCCGCAACTGGAACATTCATTGGGCGCTTGGCCGACGTTTGCCGGTTTAGCACTGCATGAGGTATTGACGCCTTAAACTGGGTCAAGACAAGCACTTAAAATACCTAACAAAAGTCATAGAGGATAGTAGGGTGTTAGATTGATAACTTCATCTGGATTTTTCTTCAAATAAGGCGAATACTTAAAAAATTGTACGACTAACAACACACTATTTATCCATGAGTATACGCCTGAAAATTATCTGTACACTTGCGCTGATTATTCCCGTTACGGTTGTTTTTTTTACACTGTTCCATTTAGCACAGAACAAAAACGAAGAGCAGAAAAACTTGATTGATCGTACTTACCAGGTAATGGATCAAATTAACGTACTGTTTTCTGATATACAGGATGCAAAGATCGGTGAGCGTGGTTTTGTTATTACCAACAATAAAAGCTTCCTCGAACCTTTTGCCAGGAGCCTTAAGAAAATAGACGCCGACCTGCTGCAATTACGCACACTGACTCAGGATAATGTTAGTCAGCAACAGCGCCTGGATGAATTTGAACCTGTTATGCGGAACATGTTGAGCTATTTAACTCAGACTATTGCGCTCAGAGATGAACAAGGCTTACAAGCGGCGGTCGAAAGGGTCTCTACGAAAACCGGTAAAGATTTAATGGATCGTATGCGCGCTATTATGGTGGACATGAGCAGCGAGGAACAACGATTATTAAATGAGCAGACAAAAGCACATAACCAGGATATTGTTACATTTTATAAAATCGAAGTGGTGTTCGTAGTCGCAATGGGTTTTATGGCTCTTATCATTGGGTTATTGCTGATACGAAATATTCTGCGGCCACTGCATGTACTTAGCTTAGGTACGGAACAGTTGGCCGCAGGCAACTATGCAACAAGAATAAGCTTTTCTTATCGGGATGAATTTGGCCAGTTAGCAAAAGCGTTTAACCTGATGGCCGAGGCCATTCAGGCGCGAACACAAGAGCTGAACAGTATTGTTTCCACCATGGTAGATGGACTGATCATTTTGGATAGCCAAGGCGGCATCCGTTCTTTAAATCCCGCCGCTGAACGGTTGTTCGATTATACGACTGAAGAGCTTGTGGGCAAGCACCTTAATCAGCTGCTACCGCAACTGCCTGATGATACTGAGCACCATGTTCTGACAGCCAATACAGGTTACCGATGTGAAATAAATGCTGAGCGTAAAGATGGCTTTCCATTTCCTTTGGAGCTGACATTCAGCGAAATGTCGGTTGACGGTTCCCGCATGTTTACCTGTCTGGTGCGCGATATTTCCGAACGCAAAGCCATGGAACGGATGAAGAATGAGTTCATTTCCACAGTCAGCCATGAATTGCGTACACCACTCACTTCCATTCAAGGTGCATTAGGACTGATTTTGGGTGGCGCCACCGGCGATATGCCAGAGAAAAGCATCAAACTGTTAACCATTGCCAACAATAACTGCAAGCGCTTGGTGCGCCTGATTAATGATATTCTGGATCTTGAAAAATTTGAGTCCGGCAAAATGGCTTTTGATATAAAACCCATAGAAATCATGCCGTTTGTGGCACACGGCATTGAGATCAATCAAGCCTATGCTGATGAATTTGGTGTTACATTTGTTGTTAGCCATGAACGGGCTGGAGCTGTTGTGTTGGCCGATAGCGATCGTCTCACCCAGGTGTTGACCAATCTATTATCCAACGCGGCAAAATTTTCGCATCGAGGAGGGCAGGTTGATGTTGCGACATCAATCATAAAGCAGCGCTTGCGCTTGAGCGTAACAGATTACGGCACCGGCATTAAGGAAGAATTTAGAGATCAGATATTTAAAAAATTTACCCAGGAGGATAGCACCAATACCCGGCAAAAAGGTGGTTCCGGACTGGGGCTAAGTATCTCTAGAGCCATTATTGAAAAACTGGGCGGCGTCATCGATTATGAAAGTGAACCTGACAAAAAAACTACTTTTTTCATTGAATTACCGCTTTACTGTAGTGAGGAAACGCTGTCCGCTACACTAAGCAGTAAACACGACAAAGAATATCTGTTAATCCTGGAAGATGATCCAGACGTCGCTACCCTGCTTCGGATGCTGCTGGCAAAGCGCGGCTATGCCGCTGATATTGCCTATACTGCGAAACAGGCAAAACAAATGCTCAACAGCAAGCCCTATGATGCCATGACGCTCGATCTGACATTGCCGGGACAAAGCGGTATTGATTTTTTTCGGGAGCTGCGCGGACAAGAGCTCTTTAAAAATTTACCGGTTATTGTTGTGTCCGCATCTGCCGACCAAGTCAAGCAAGAGCTTAATGGCGAGGCCCTGGCAATCGTCGATTGGTTAAGCAAACCCATTGACGAAGACAGGCTTGGGCAGGCCTTAACGCACGCATTGCGCCGTAATGGCTTTAGGACTCGCATATTGCATGTTGAAGATGACCCTGATATTGTGAATGTTGTCGCCGCCCTTCTGCAAAATACAGCGGAAATCGATGTCGCAATGGATCTGGCTGCCGCCAGGGAAAAATTGCAGCAAGACTATGATTTAGTTATTCTGGACATGGAGTTGCCCGATGGCTCGGGTGAGACCTTGTTGCCATTATTAGCGAATCGGGACAAAGCCATTCCCGTAGTTATTTTTTCTGCCAGTGAAATTGAAATAGTTGATAGTCAACACGTTTTGGCCAACTTTATAAAATCAAAGACCAGTAACGAAGAGCTGATGAATAAAATAGAATCTATACTTAAAAGTAGGCGAAAATAAGCCGTCGAACTTAATTTGTACCACAAAAACCT
>JBAZTN010000299.1:0-2895 GCA_041661895.1 Methylobacter sp.
AATCTGTTGTATCCAGAAAGTTGAGAAACCGGCCGGGTTAGGGTCAACTTTTGGATAAACAACGTGAGCAGGCATAATGCCTTCCAGGCCTTCTGCGATGAGTTGTTTGAATGGCACTAAGTCTTTTGCCCTGATGCTGTCCAAATCTCTTTCGTCTACCGGTAAGGTCAGGTGTGAATCCAGCGCCACTGCACCGTGTCCGGGGAAATGCTTTCCGGTAGCCGCCATGCCAGCTTCATTCATCCCTTTTCTAAACAAGCTTGAAAGACGTGTTGCAAGTGTTGGATCGGTTGAAAATGAGCGGTTGCCGATGATTTCGCTAATGCCGCAATCAATGTCCAGAACCGGAGCAAAGCTGAAATCAACGCCGACGGCTAATAATTCGGCCGCCATCAGCCAGCCTGCAGATTGCGCAAGCTCAGGTGTTTGCGCATAACAGGACGCTGGCGGCAGTCGAGTGAAGCCGTGTTGAAAACGCTGGACTCTGCCGCCTTCCTGATCAACGGCGATTAATATGTTGCCATTGCGCGATGAACGAATGCTGTTGATGAGTTCGGTTACTTGTTCAGGGTTTTGGTAATTGCGCGAAAAAAGAATAACTGCCCCGGTGTTGGGATGATTTATTTTTTCTTTTTCATGTTGGGTCAGGGTCAAGCCCTCAACATCCAGCATGATAGGGCCAATGGTTAAATTACTTGTCATTGCTCAGGTTCGTTTGAATATTTATAAGGTTAACCTAATACTAAGTCACTGTTATTTAGGTACATGGAGTGTGTTATGCGTATATTTGTTTTGTCATTCAGTCTGCTTTTTAATCCTGCTTTCGCAGCTGCGAAAGTGTGAGGAGGGCAGAGGAATCGGGTATACACTATCTGGAACTAAACCTTAAGTTTACCGTTAATTTATCGGAACCAAAAAAATATTTGATGATAGGGGTTCAATAAACTTTGGATAAGCTTGAGACGCGCAGTAACGGCTTCCCGGATGTATTTTTTAGTTGATTAATGCGCCAAGTGTAAATAATTTCCTAATTGCTTTCTAAGGCGAGCAAGATTATCTGTAATTTGCTGTTCAGTGTAGGGAACTGCATCAAATTTTCCCCAGACTGGCGCTGGCCAGGCTCTATCGGTTTGATAGCGGACTATGTGATGAATATGTAATTGCGGGACCATATTACCTATGGCTGCAATATTCATTTTGTCAGCGTGGTAAAGTTCCGCCAGGTTTTCTGCCAGGTAGCTGGATTCTTCGGTCAGTAATTCACGATCCGGCTTGGTGAGCTGGTAAATTTCACTCATATCTGCCTTTTCCGGTACCAATACAAACCAGGGGTACTGGCTGTCATTCATCATCAGTAATCGGCATAACTCAAAGTGTCCAATGGTTATGCAGTCTTGCTGTAATCGTGGGTGTAACTGAAATGTCATAGTCATATTTTTCTTGAAAACAGTGAAGCAATCAGTTTAACTTAATATTCTGCCTGAAAAATAATAAGAATACCCAGAGGATAGTTTTTTATGTCTGCGCAAATAATTTCAGTCCAGGATTTTTCTAATGAAAATCAGCTGGCCGTCTCATTTAAGTTGTTGTTAGGTCTGTATTCAATCATTCCTGTATGTTTGTTGTTGCAGTTGTTTGATGGCTGGTTCTGGCATGGCTTTTTGCAACAAAATTTACCGACCAGCCCTTCACATATTTTATTGTTTCAAATTGTTTTTGGTACGCCGCATATTATTGCCAGTGCTGTTGTATTGGCGAGTGACACTGAATACCTGAAGTTTTATAAGCTGAAAATTATTTTGATGACTGTTGCCATTGCGATTGTTTTTGGCCTGGGCAGCCTGTTTATTCCCTATAAAGTCTTTTACTTGGCGGTGGCTGCATGGACTGTTTATCATGTACTTAAACAGCAGCATGGCGTTGGACGCGGTCTGTGCCGTTTGCCTGACTGGGCGTTTTATCTTTTATTGTGGTTGAGTGTGGCGGCGGGTCTCTTCGTTTATATCGGCATTTTTCTAAAAAACAGCCTGGACGTGCAGCAAACGGAATGGATTAAATATATTGCAGCGAGTTTATGTGCGGGACTGGTTTTAAGTGCGGTTTTATGTCAACGCTATGTAACCACTCAATTTGGCAAATGGTTTTTGTGGGCCAATATTTTATTGGTGTTAAGCAGTTTTTATCTTTATGTTCAGCAGTATTACTTATTGGCGATTCTGGTGCCGCGATTGGTTCATGATGCGACGGCTTATATTTTCTATGTGACGCACGATTACAATAAACATCACAATCATCCGCAGAATTTTATTTATCGCTGTGCGGCGCGTTGCAATGTGCATGTTTTTATTGTGTTGCCGGTGTGCTCATTTTTACTGGCGTTTGTTTTGCAGTCTTACGGAGATGCAGTCGTTAGCTTTATAACCAACTTCTTTTTTGGCGTGGAGATCCGGAAAGCGATTACCTTGGGCTTATTGGGATATCTGGCTTTAATGCATTATTACACGGAAGCCTTTACTTGGAAGCAGGGCTCGCCTTACCGGCGTTTTATTGCGTTTTCAAGGTGAAAAGCATCTCTAAAAATGCCGTTGATTTATGTAGAGGGGCATTAAACCGATCGGTTTAATGCCCCTTGAATTATAGCTACTAATCTGTCAGAGAAAAGCCGACTTTAATGGTGACTTGCCAGTGTGCAATCTTGCCGTTTTCCAGGTGACCCCGGGTTTCGACCACTTCAAACCAGCGCATGTCGTGAATGGTTTTAGATGCCCTGCTGATGGCGTTTTCAATGGCTTCCTGCATGCCAACTGCTGATGAACCGGTCAATTCTATTTTTTTGTAAATATGCTCAGTCATGATCTTTTCCTCGTTGTGTAGTAAAACTCCAGTTCCTGCAAG
>JBAZTN010000300.1:0-2886 GCA_041661895.1 Methylobacter sp.
TTTTTGGTTTACTCTTTTTGAAGCTTCTATTCGGCATATATTTATCACTAGAAGAATTGATATTACGGTGATGTTAACTATTTTTGCTTATTTAAACAAAAACATTCGATGAGTCCTTGTCGGCAGGCTATTACCGCAGCGCTTTTTCCCAGCGGCTTACGACTGCTGCGGCGATGCTGTTGCCGAATACATTGGTTGCGCTACGCCCCATATCCAGGATCTGGTCAACGGCCAGCAGCAGGAGCAAACCGGCCTCGGGAATATGAAACATCGATAGCGTGGCCGCAATGACAATCAGCGAGGCTCTAGGCACGCCGGCCACCCCTTTGCTGGTGAACAGCAGCGTCAGCAGCATAATGAACTGGTCGCCCAGCGCCATGTCGATGCCATAAGCCTGGGCGATAAACAGTACGGCAAAGGTCATGTACATCATGCTGCCGTCCAGGTTGAACGAATAACCCAGCGGCAGCACCAGCCCACAGACTTTTTCATCGCAACCAAAGCGTTCCAGTTGCTGCAACAGTTTCGGGTAAGCGCTCTCGCTACTGGCCGTACCGAAAGCCAGCAGCATTGGTTCGCGGATATGCCGAATCAAGGACAGGATTTTGCGCCCCAGAATCAAAAAACCGACGCAGCCCAACGCACAGCTCAGCAGTAACAGCCCGAGATAAAACTCCCCGATAAATTGGCCGTAAGACAGCAACACACCGATGCCATTTGGCGCGATGACCGAGGCCACGGCCGAAAACACGGCAACCGGGGCGGTGTGCATAACGTAGCCGGTGACTTTCAACATGATGTGCGTCAGTGAATCGAGCAGTTTGACGGTCGGGTGAGCGAGTTCGCCCAACGAGGCACAGGCCACGCCAAAGAACATGGAGAACACTACGATCTGTAAAATCTCATTGGCCGCCATGGCTTCGATGATGCTTTTCGGAAACATGTGCGTGACAAAATTGCTCAGTGTCGGCACAGCCTGCGGCAATCCCGTCTCCGCCCCGACCTCAGGCAGCGCCATGTGCAGCGAACTGCCAGGTTCAAACCAGTTTACCAGCAACATTCCCAGCAACAGGCTGAAAATCGAAGCCGAGAAAAACCAAAGCATCGCCTTGATGCCAACCCGCCCGACGGTCTGAATATCGCCCATTTTGGCCATGCCCACCACCAGCGTGGAAAACACTAGCGGCGCGATGATCATCTTGACCAGACGGAGGAAAATATCGGTCAGCGCGGCAAAAATCCCGATGATCGACTTCATTGCCCCTGTTCCGCCCAGCGTCAGGTTAAGCAGCTCGCCGACGATGATGCCGAGCACCAGCGCTATAGCGACATAAAGCGTCTGGCGGTTGGGTTGCTGAGCAGGATGGTGGCTATGGTCCGTCATAAACGAAGCGCCTTGTTAATATATCAGCAGGAACGCAGAACCGGCAGGCTAACAACACCGCTTAATCCCATTCCACTTTTCATCCTGCCACTGCTTGAAAAAAGCCCCTTTGCTTAACGGCGTATCGGCTTGATGATGCGCGGCATGGTGTTGTAAATAGCGCTCGTATGCATCGTCGCCGGAAAGGCGACGCACAATCCTCCAAAACGCTTTGAGTTTATTTAGCATCAATCCCTCACCCAGTCTTCAACCAAGCGGCTTGGACTATGCGGCGATTCTGAAAGCGGCAGCACCGGCTTTCCGGACAGATAACGACTACAAACACGCAGCATATCGAACACGATCAGCCACAGCAAAGTCACAAAAAATAAGGTCAACCAGCCATCCAGATGCAGATTGAAGATCAACTGCGGCGCAACAGCCGCTTTCTCCAGCGGCAACATACCGGCCGCCAACTTGTCGGCCAGATCGTTGGCCGCAGAAAAGAAACCGATGCGCGTATTGTCACTGGCAATTTTCTCCCATGCCGCCGTGCTGGTGATCGTCACCAGCCACGCCAACGGCAGGCCGGTCACCCAGGCGTATTTGAGCTTGTCGGATTTAATCAAAATACCCGTCGCCACACACAGCGCAATCGCTGCCAGCATTTGATTGGCAATACCGAACAGCGGCCACAAAATATTGACCCCGCCATTCGGATCTATCACGCCAATGTAAAGAAAATAACCCCAGCCCGCCACTACCATAGCACTGCTCAAAACAACCGAAGGCGTCCACGAAGTTTCCGCCATTTTCGGCCAGATATTTCCGAGCATATCCTGCAACATGAAGCGACCCACTCGAGTCCCCGCATCCAGCGTGGTCAGTATAAAAATAGCCTCAAACATGATGGCAAAGTGATACCACAAGGCCAGCATGCTTTCGCCGAATGCGCTTCCGAAAATGCTCGCCATGCCGACGGCTAAAGACGGCGCGCCGCCGGTGCGTGCAAACAGCGTTGCCTCACCCATTTGATTTGCCAGCAGCTGCATCTGCTCTACCGTGACCGGAAAGCCCCACGATGAAATTTTGGCAACGGCATCGACAGCCTCATTACCGACCACGCCCGCCGGACTGTTGATCGCAAAAAACACGCCGGGATCAAGCACAGTCGCCGCCATCATCGCCATGATCGCAACAAAGGATTCCAGCAGCATGCCGCCGTAGCCGATCATCAGGATATCGCGCTCATTGGTGAGCAATTTTGGCGTGGTTCCGGAAGCGATCAGCGCATGAAAACCGGAAATCGCTCCGCAAGCGATGGTAATAAACACGAACGGGAATAACTTGCCGCCAAAAATAGGCCCGGTGCCGTCGATGAACTGCGTCAGCGCAGGCATTTTCACTTCGGGCTGCAACATGATAATCGCTACCGCCAGCAAACTGATGGTGCCCAGCTTTACGTAAGTCGACAAATAATCGCGCGGTGCAAGCAACAACCAGACTGGCAGGATCGCTGCGGC
>JBAZTN010000301.1:0-2877 GCA_041661895.1 Methylobacter sp.
AGTTATATAAAACATATCTTCAGCCCGACTGCCTATGGTGGTTATTTTGGCGCTGTGCAGATGAATGTTCTGTTGTATAAAAGCATGCCCTATTTTCGATAAAAGGCCTGCGCGATCAGTGGTGATCAGTTCAATGATAGTGTGCCGGTTTAAAGGGTCGGCATGGAATTGAATGCTGGTGGGAATAGGGAAATGTTTGGCCTGTCTTGATTGCCGGTGAATGTTTTTATGTTCCTTTACTTCGTGATGCAGCAGGTTATTACGAAGAGCATTGCAAATATGAACTTCTCTAAACAGTTCGTTGATGGGTTCTCCCGATTGTTCAAGCACCAGAAAGCTATTCAGTACATAGTCATCCATGGTGGTCATGATTCTGGCATCAAGAATGGTAAGTCCCAGTTGGTCAAGGGTGGCTGTGCTCAATGAAAAAATGGCGTCTTCGTTTTTTGTGTAGACAAAAACTTCTGCGCTGCCTCGCTGAGTTTGTGGGCGCAACAGAACCAGGGGCAGGTCTTTTTCGCTGGACGAAGCAATAGCAATGGTATGCCATGCGATTTCATCGGCTGAATATCTTAAAAAATAATCATCACTGGCATGTCGCCAGGATTTCAAAATAACCGGTTCGGATATGCCGAGTTTGAGTAGTTCGTCTTTTGCTTCTTTTTTGTTTTCGAGTAACCGGTCTGCCAGCGCAACGGGATTTTCCAGGCCTCTTTGTAAGGCGCTATAGGTCACAGAATAAAGCTCCTTAAGTAAGGCGTCTTTCCATGCGTTCCAGAGCTCAGGATTGGTGGCGCGAATGTCGGCCACGGTCAGCAGGTACAAGTAATTCAGGTATTCGATACTGCCCACTTTTTGGGCAAATTGATGAATGACATCCGGATCGCCGATATCTTTTCGTTGCGCGGTCATCGACATGATCAGGTGATTGCGAACCAGCCAGCCAATCAGATTAGTATCATGAGGGGAAAGATCGTGCTGAATGCAGAATTTTCGCGCGATTTCCTCGCCTATGGCCGAGTGGTCTCCCTTTTGGCCTTTGGCAATGTCGTGAAACAGGCCGGCAAGATACAGCAGTTCCGGTTTTGCAATCAGCAGAAAAATATCATTGCAGAAAGGCAGTTCATCAAGATGCTTTTCTAATGCAAAGCGGCGTAAATTGCGGATAACAAAAAGAGTGTGTTCGTCCACGGTATAAATGTGAAATAAATCATACTGCATGCGGGCGACGATATTGGCGAAGCAGGGAATGTAAGCTGCTAAAACCCCATAACGATTCATGCGTCTTAGTTGGTCAGTAATGCCCCGTGGCTGACGGAAGGCTTCTATAAAAAGACGGTTGGCAGCTTTGTTCTCTCGAAACGCATCGTCGATTAGATACAGATTCTTACGGATTAGACGAATGGTCGTTGCCCTGACGCCCTTGATCGATGAATTTTGTTCCAGAACTAAAAAAAGCTCCAGCAAGGCAATCGGTTGTCGTTCAAAAACGGCATCGTCTATGGCTTCAAGATAACCGTTGATGACAACAAATTTATCATTAAGTGGGATTGATTTGTATTCAGTTTCTCCGGAAAGGAAGCGTTCATTAAATAATTGCAGCAGCATTTCATTAAGGCGCTCAAGTCCGAGTACCGTTTTAAAATAAAACTGCATGAACTGTTCAACATCCTGGTTATATTCATGATGTTCAGTGCTGAAGCCAAATTGCTGGGCGAGGTCGCGTTGATAATCAAAAATTAGCCGGTCTTCACATCGGTTGGTCAGTAGATGTAGCGCGTAACGGATGCGCCAGAGCACTTCAAGGGCTGCAACCAGTTCCAGATATTCGGATTCTGGCAGGAAGCCGTATTTAATCAGCTCCTTGAGTGTCGAAGAATTGTAATGGCGCTTAAATACCCAGGAAATGACTTGCCTGTCACGCAAGCCGCCGGGTCCTTCCTTGATGTTGGGTTCGAGGTTATAGGCGGTGTCATGAAATTTAGCGTAACGTTGCCGCTGTTCTTCCATTTTGGCGGCAAAAAATCGATCCGATGGCCAGATTTTGTCAGGGGTGATCTGTTTGTTGAGTGTTTTATGCAGTCCAGTGTTGCCGGTAATCAACCGGTTTTCCATAAGACTGGTTATGATCGTTTGATCACTGATTGCAGCTTCAATGCATTGCTTGATGGTGCGTACGCTTTGTCCCGGTTTTAAGCCGATATCCCAGAGGAAAGTGAAGAAATTTCCCAATGATTCCTGATAAGGGGATGTGTCTTCAGAATCCAGTAAGACGACAATATCGATATCGGAATAGGGGAATAACTCTCTTCTGCCGTAACCGCCAACGGCAATTAAACTGAGTTGCGTGGCGTGTTCGCCGAGAAAATGTTGCCAGCAGCAGCTTAAAATATTATCAATGAAATCAGACTTTTCTTTAAGCAGTTTGGAGACTGATTTATGGGGATCAAATTTCTGCCGAAGCTCAATGTCTTTTTGTTTTAGCAACTGTTTAAATTGCTGTAGGCTGTCCTTTTTAGCAAAAAGTGCGGCGTTAATGGGTTTATTTAACTCGATCACATTTCTTCTTGGCGTAAAGTCAGAATTTCAAAGCCGTCACTGGTTACAAGAATGGTATGTTCCCATTGGGCGGACAGGCTTCTATCTTTGGTGACAGCGGTCCAGCCATCGGCCAGTACTTTAATATGGCGCTTGCCGAGATTGATCATGGGTTCAATGGTTAATATTATTCCCTCTTCAAGGGCTTCTCCTTCGCCAGCTTTGCCGTAATGCAGTACCTGTGGCTCTTCGTGAAATTTTTTGCCGATACCGTGTCCGCAAAATTCCCTTACGACAGAGTAACGGTGGGCTTCGGCATACTTCTGTATTGCGTAACCA
>JBAZTN010000302.1:0-2866 GCA_041661895.1 Methylobacter sp.
TAACCGGCAAGCCCTACTATCTGGCGACTACCGAATTTTTTGATGACGAGATGCAGGCGCGTATCCATATTCATCAACAACGCCGTGAGGATTCTTTCATAACCATTGAAGAACCCGTCAAGCTGCTTGAAGTGTTGCAAAAATGCCGGGAACCGGTGCTGGTTGAATGCGTGTCAATGTGGCTGAACAACCAGCTGTATCATCAAATCTCCGAGGCGGACATTTTGCAGGAACTGGAAGCAGTGCTACAGCTATCGTGCGATATGGTTTTGGTGCACAATGAAGTCGGACTGAGCGTGATTGCCGATAACCGCTTGGCCCGGCAATTTGTTGACCTGTCCGGCAAAGCTGCCCAGTTGATGGGACAGCATTGTGATCGTGTATTTTTTTGTAGCGCAGGCATAAAAATTCAGATGAAATAGAGCATGTTTGTTCAGTGCAGACCCAGTTTATTAAAAGTAAAAACAGCAGAGATAATCGTGAAAAATGTAGTTCGTAAATATTTATTTAAAATAGCTTTGGTACTTCTGGTTGCCGGCTGCGCCAGCGAACCGGCAATTCAGCCCGATGCAGGGTATCGTGTTACTGGCAAGGCAGTTGATCGTGCTCATGATTATTCGGCGGGCACCTTAACCGGTATTTACGCCAATTCTCAGCCTGTCCATAATTTTATTCAGCACATGGTGCATGTGCATGGCTTTTCGGAAAGCTATCTGAACGGCTTGTTTTCGCGAGCCAATCGATTGCAATCAGTTATTAATTTGGAAGGTGGCGCTTTCCAACCTCCCGGCACCAAGCCGGCACCGCCAAGAGCAGGCAGTTGGACGCGTTATCGCAAGCAATTTCTCACTGAGGCGCATATCAGCCGCGGCGTAGAGTTTTGGAGCAACAATGCCGATGCCGTTCAAAAAGCCAGCGCCACTTATGGTGTCGATCCTGAATATATTGTTGCGATTATCGGCGTGGAAACCTTTTTCGGCCGCAATGTCGGAAAAACGTGCACTTTCAATGCGTTAACCACTTTGGCGTTCGATACCCAACGGCGCGCCAAATTTTTCACGCAGGAACTGGAAAACTTTTTGCTGATGACCCGCGAAGAAGGTTATGAGCCTCTTAAACCGGTAGGTTCCTGGGCTGGTGCAATGGGCTTGGGCCAATTCATGCCGAGCAGTTTTCGCACGCTGGCGGTTGATTTCAACCAGGATGGACATCGTGATCTTTGGCATCAGTATGATGCAATCGGCAGCGTAGCGCATTACTTTGCCCGTAGCGGCTGGCAAGGCAACAGACCGGTAGCGGAACAAATCAGAGGCAATCAGGGGGGATCAACGATTACATTGAGCACAGATCGCGGCAATGAATACTGGCTGGTGCATCCCAATTTCAAGGTGATAAAGAAATATAACAACAGCGATAAATATGCGATGGCAGTGCATCAACTGGCACAGGCCATTAAGCAGCGGTATTTGTAAATAAAGGGGGCGACCGGCCGCCGGTCGCCTCCACATATCAGCAATTACTTGGCATCTCCAATCGGTGCGGCAAAGGCATCGGAAACCAGTTCCTTTACGTTATCGCCGGTCAGCGACTTCAAGAAAGCGGTTAGCTCATCCATTTCCTGTGCGGTTAAATTTAGCGGCTTGATCAAGGGATCAAGGTTTTCATTGGGGATGCCGCCGCGATTGTAGAATTCAACAACCTGTTGCAAGGTTTCAAGGCTGCCGTTGTGCATATAAGGTGCGGTCAGGCTGATATTGCGCAGCGATGGGGTTTTGTATTTCCAGCGGTCTTGGGGGTTCTGCGTGACTTCATAGCGACCGAGGTCGTTGGGTTTTGTTTCCGCCACCGAATTGATTAGTGTGGTTGCGACATCAACATAGACGCCGGGCGCAACCTGCACCTTCTGGGTTTTCTCTGTTTTTCCCATAGCCTCTGCATAACCGATGCCGGTGTTGTGGTTGTCATTATCGGTAAACAGGGCGTATTTTGGCGTAATGGTATGGCAGCCGGAACAGTTGGCCTTGCCGTTAAACAGCTCAAAACCGCGCCGGACTTTATCGTCCAGCGCATTCTTAAACTTTCTGTAGTGCCAGCGATCAAATGCTGAGTTGGCCGAGTTTAGTGTCCGCTCATAGCTGGCAATCGCCATGCCGATGGTTTCCATGCTAGGCTCTTTGTGAAACACTCCTTGAAACAGCTTGTTGTAGTCGGCGCTGGATTTGATTTTTTCGATGACGTAACCGATTGATGGATTGGCCATTTCGTTATGCGCCAGCAAAGGCCCCCAGATTTGCTGCTCCAGCGTGGTTTCGCGGCTGTCATGAAACAGGGTTTTAAGATACGCGACATTGTACAGAGTGGGCGCATTGCGGCGAACCGTGCGGCCTTCAATGCCGACGGCTGTAGCCATTTCATTGCTGGTAAAGCCCTGTTCAGGAATATGGCACATGGCACAGGAAAAGGTGTTGTTGAGGGATAGGCGGCGGTCATAAAACAGCTTTCTGCCCAGGCTGATTTTATCTTTGGTCAGCGGATTGTTTGCCGGTACCGGCACGTCAGGAAGCCCCAGTGGCGGATTGCGAACGGTTTTGAGCAGATCGGCCTGTTGTCCGTTTCGGTCGGTCAGCGCGATGGAATGGGTTTCATAGGCGCTGTCTTCATATTGCGACTTGTTGTCGCCAGCACCTTCAAACGCCGCGTTTTTTTGCCCATCAACCTGTGCCGCGGCTTGTTTCGGCTCGGCCAGCAACAGGGTCTTTACATCATTAATCAGCGTGTCGGGGTGTAAAAATGAAACGCTGTAAATATTCCGCAACTGCCTGTTTTGGTCGATCAGGTAAACGCGCAGGATGTGAGAGAATGTGCC
>JBAZTN010000303.1:0-2849 GCA_041661895.1 Methylobacter sp.
GAAAGTTAGTGTATGATTGGTGGCTGTGGTGGTCAATTTTTTTCAGACACCAAAATAGGTTGTTCTGCTGCCATTTTCATTTCGTAGACATTAGGTGGCAGATAGCCTAATGTCGAATGCAATCGCCGACTGTTGTAGAAGTTGACGATATAGTCAGTCACATCCCGCACAGCTTCGGCGTGATTGGCATAATCCCGACGCCAGACGCGCTCCATTTTTAGATTCAGGAAGAAGCGCTCCATGACGGCGTTATCCCAACAATTGCCTTTGCGACTCATACTGCCCTGCAGGCCATGCCGGGTCAATAAGTCCCGGTATTCATGGCTGGCATATTGGCTGCCACGGTCGGAGTGAACAATCAGTCCTGGCGGCGGCCGGCGTTGTGCAATTGCCAGTTGCAAGGCGGTGCAAACCAGCTCCGCAGGCATATTGGGTGCCATAGCCCAACCGACGACTTTACGGGAATACAAGTCCAGTACGACGGCTAAGTACAACCATCCGCTCAACGTGCGGAGTAGAGTAAGAAGCAGGACGTAGTCGAACTATTTCCCTGCTTCTCCTCACCGAACCATACATGCACCTTTCAGCGCATACGGCTCTCCATTTAAGAATAGCTCATAGCTATTGCAACGTCTTTATAGTGAGAGGTGACGGTATTCCTATCTTCATCGCGTAGAATGTACGGATTCGTTTCTGGATTACGCCACCGAAATTGGCTCTTCCGACTGGTTACCAATCGTTTAAGCGCGACACCTTCTAGGATACCTCTACTATTACGGCCATACAAAACCCAAGTTTTAGCTTTGTTTTTCTCGGGTCGCTGGAACCATTGCCTCATCAATGACTTGATTGAGGTTCGATATTTCCTTGCCAGCCAGTGTCCTATTTTCCAGAACAATATATGATCCAGTTTTCCAAACATGACCGCTGTATAGTCAGTAAATTGATAGAAGTTTGCCCATCCCGTTAATTTCCGGTTTAAGCCGACTATTAGATCTATTTTGTTCTCGCTATAATCACCAGATAATTCATTCACTAATTTTGCCGTGAAGTTTTTGAATTTATCCTTAGGTATTGTTGTTACTACACGCCTATTTCCGAGAGTTCCTCGTTTACGAATAATCCTGTGTCCAAGAAAAGTAAAGCCGTCATTAACATGAGTGACATGGGTTTTATCCATATTTAATGTTAATTTCAGTTCATCTTCTAAGAATGATCGACATTCTTCACGAATCGCTTCGGCTTGCGCTTTATTACCTTTAACCATAACAACAAAGTCATCTGCGTAACGACAGTAGCTAATGGCTGGTCGCCATTGCCTGTTTTCTAGAATCGCAATAGGCCGCTTAAGCTCAATACTGTGATTCCAAGACCATCGGTCTTTCCGCGCTTTATTGTTTAGGTATTTTGCCTCTAACCATTGGTCAAACTCGTTGAGCATAATGTTGGATAGCAAGGGCGATATCACGCCTCCTTGAGGAACACCTTCACTTGAAGCGCAGAATAGGCCTTGATCAACATGGCCTGCTTTGATGAATTGCCAAAGCAGCGTTAGAAATCGTTGGTCACAGATTCTTTTCCGTACATATTTCAGTAAAAGTTTATGATGCACCGTATCAAAATAGCTTGCCAGATCACCTTCGATGACCCAGCGACCTGATGTGTATTCATTATCTTGTAACTGAATCTTTACTGTCCTAATTGCATGATGGACACTGCGTTCTGGCCTGAATCCATAGGAGAGCCGATGAAAATCGCTTTCCCATATCGGCTCCATAGCCATAAGCATTGCACGTTGTACAATTCGGTCAGTCAATGTCGGAATACCTAACGGCCTTTGTTTGCCATTCGCTTTAGGAATATAAACACGTCTTGCTGGTGAAGGTTTATATTCGCCTGTTAGAAGTTGGAACCGAACCAGTTCCAACTGCTGATCAAGGCGACTTTCCAGCATAGCTTTGTTTACTCCATCGATACCCGCTGTTTTAGCACCGCCAGATGCTAAGGTAATGCGAGCCGCTTCAAGCAACCATGACCGATTAGTAATGAGCCGTAGTAAGCGATCAAATTTACGTTGATCATCTGCTTCAGCCCACATTGCAAGTTTGTTTTGCATTTCGCTGATTATCAAAGGTCTTCACCTCTCTAATGTCAGATAATTTGCCAAGCAAATTTCTTAAACTGTTTCCCTTCGCCATGTAATGGGTTTTCCCCATCTCAGACTACTACGGAAACTCCGCCAATCTATTCATCATCGGGGTCACACTCCCTTAACATCTAAATAGACCTTCCCCAGTCCACATGCCGGACTCAATCATATTGGGGAGGCTGCCGATCGCAATCTTTAACCTTGCTTGCTGCAAGTTGATACAGGTGCTTTGAGCTAACTACGCTCTTAATCAAAGCTCATATCCAAATCCTACATATATAAGGGATAATTTAAGAATGGTATGCATACATTTCATCCACTCTAACCTGTATTCCACCAGTTAAACCGTGTAGGTGGAGGCGACATTTCAGCCCACAGATACGGATTAATCGGTTCGTGTTCCTCAGCCTTCCAATACTCAGCCTAGAGATGCATCTTGGCGTAACGGTTTCGCCTCACATCCCATTTCCCACGGGCTACGTCACCCTGCCAGTGTACGACAAGTCACCGCCGCTTCGGCTCTCACTTTCTCGTAGCAGAAAGTGGTCATTTTCTCAATTGCTTCTGCAATCAAGAAAATGCATTCCAGACATGCTCAAGCCTCGTTAATGTCTATCCATAACACCTCCAAGGGTTGGGCGCACTGTAAGTGATGTCAGTGCTCCACACCTGATTGGGCCGGTTGATATCGACGCCTCTG
>JBAZTN010000304.1:0-2841 GCA_041661895.1 Methylobacter sp.
AACGCAACCGTTGCTTCTCTTGGAGCAGTGGTATTGGGAGCAATGCCCTCTTTATCAACAGCCGAGGAGCGTCCCCATTCAATCAGTCCGGGCCGATCCGAGCGCCGCAAAAAGTCCTTCCCGAATGTCCCGCTGGTAACGCATGAAGGCGATACAGTGCAGTTCTATGATGACCTGATCAAAGACAAGACCGTGCTCATCAATTTTATGTATGCGCGTTGCGCCGATATTTGCCCGGGCATGACAGCGAATCTAAAGCTAGTGCAGAAAGAGTTCGGCGAACGGATGGGGCGCGATATCTTTATGTATTCGATCACGCTTGAGCCGGAACATGACACGCAGGCAGTGCTGAAAGCCTATACCGAGCTCTTTAGAGTCAAGCCGGGGTGGAAGTTTCTGACAGGCCGAAAAAACGACATTGAGCTGCTGCGCAGGCAATTGGGCTTTACCTTCTCGGATCCGGTGCTGGATCAGGACAGGACCCAGCACATCGGCGTCGTCAAATACGGCATCGAGCCGCTGGAGCGGTGGGGAACATGTCCCGCCCTGGGCAATCCCAAATATATCGCCGAATATATTTACTGGATGGAACCAGGTGGGCAGAGACCGAACCAATCGGAGATGATGGGTTGAATGCACATAAACAGGGAAGACATCGGTTCAGAGCCATGGATGGCGCAGCCCATCCTTTTTAGACAGTGAAGTATTTTTGAATCCGAAATCCAGCAAAAATGCGTATAAATTCATATCTTCAGGCACATAACTATTAATTTAGCAGCGCATCAAAAAGGCCACTCAGGGCTGCCATCTTCTTCTTGCGCTCCGTTTCTGGCGGAGATATGCGGCAAATTGTCGCGCGCACAAAAAAAACCACCCATAATTAAATAAATAGATGCTTTAAAAACAAGCTGTTATGTCGGCATAAGCAATAATACTTATATATTTTTTCAAATTAAGCCAATAGCATAACTAAAAATGTGTCAAGTTTAAAATAATGAAAGGCAGTTATATTTTATAAAATTGTGAAATGGGTCTCAGTTTTTTGATCGACAATGATCCATTTAACACTGCGTGATGTTCCTCATACCTGCATAGTGAGGTGTATTTTAATCTGCATTTTATTAAATTGACCTTAATTCTTATCAAGAACTACTAAAGTATCGCCATAAAAGCGGAGCACAACAAATGTATAAAATAGCGATAATCGAGGATCAAACGATTATAAGAGCGGGATTGTATGCAGTATTGACTCAGGAACCAGAGTTTAATGTTGCCTCCCAATCTACAGATCCCGTTGCCATGCTTCGGCAAACCTGGACTACCCCGCCTGATTTGGTGTTGTTGGATATGGTCATGCCAAAAATGAATGGCGTGGAAGCCATAGAGGAAATCAAGAAGCGTTGGAATGGCGCCAAGATTCTGGTTTATACATACAGAGATGGGGGAGATTGCATTTCTAACGCATTCCAGGCCGGCGCTGACGGTTACGTGCTGAAGGGTGCTTCAACGGATGAATTAATTGCCGCTATAAAAAACATTTTGCTAGGCCATTATTATGTTTCGAGTGCCATTTTATCGAAAATCATGAATCGATATCTTACGGCGGAAAAGATGTTATCTGTCGACCACTTAAGCAGCATTCTGACTACACGGGAGCGTGAACTGCTTAAAATGATAGCCGAAGGTTATAAGAATAAAGAGATGGCTGAGAGTCTTTGCATCAGTTTAAAGACAGTAGAGACACACCGGACCAATCTGATGAAAAAACTTAATGTGCATAATGTTGCCGAACTGATATCAGTTGCAGAAGAGGCAGGCATGGCTATCCACTCTGCAGAACGACAATTACATTCTATTTTGTCTCAATTCGCCCACTCGTCAGAATAAAATGACTGCCCTTGGGGCTGCCGGCGCCATATTTACCGCCGCTTAACCTATTTACCAGAGGGCACCAAACCTGCGTCGAATTGATAAATTCTCCAGTGTACCGATCAGCTTTTTCCTGCTTAATTCCCGCCCAATCCGTTGTAGTTCATCCCCATTCGTTTGATTGCGTGATTAAGGTGGAAAGACTGAAAAATCCTATCGCCCCCCTCCCTCATCAAACACGTTCCACCTAATCAATGAGCCAGGGACGAATATCTAAGGTTTCAGAATTACTTTTCGATCCAGGGACGACTAGACACTAGCGTTCACATAGTTTTTCTCTTGCCGTAGCTGAGATAGCTCTAATCGGGTTTATCCAAAAAACCCTCTCAAACCCTTACACATAAATACAGCATTTCCTTACATCGAACTACAGTATTCACTGTAGTGCATGTTGCTTTATATTAAGATATTTTAAAGTTACGTTAAGAATTAAACATCCAGTAAGCTGAAAAAGGAAGCGATGTTTATTTTTGAATCAATTCTTAAAGACGTTTGCAACTCCAGCTCAAAGCCGGCTCTACAAGGAACTTAAGGAGCCGGTTTTTTTCTGACAGAGAAAAAATAGAAGGCATCAAACCTGTGTCGGATTGATAAATGCTTTCCAGTGTACCAACCAGCTTTTTCTTGCTTAATTCCGGCCAGTCCGCTGTGGTTCTACCGCGTTCATTTGATCGCAGGATTAAGGAAAAATCCTATCGCTCCCCTATATCAAACACGTTTAACCCCGTCAATGAGCCAGGGACGAATATCTAAGGTTTCGGAGTTACTTTTCGATACAAGGATGACTGGGATGCCGCAGACACTTGCGTTCACATAGTTTTTTCTCTTGCCGGGGCTGAGATGCCTCTAATCGGGTTTATCCAATTAACCCTCTCAAACCCTTACACATAAATACAGCATTTCCTTAGGTCA
>JBAZTN010000305.1:0-2837 GCA_041661895.1 Methylobacter sp.
GGATTTTGTTTGCCTGCCGATCAGGTCGGTGGCGACTATTTTGATTATTTTTTTCGCAATGAAGACCAACTGGACATGATAATTGCCGATGTATCCGGTCACTCTATCGGCCCTGCCCTGTTTATGGTTGAAACCCGCAGCGCCATTCGAACTCAGGCAAATGGGCTTGGAACGCCTGCAGAAACACTGACCATACTCAATAATTTCCTTTTTGAGGATTTAGATAAGGCGGACTACTTCATCACCTTGTTTTATTTGCAATATGACATCACCAACAACCAATTAAGTTTTGCCAATGCAGGACACCCGCCGCCACTGTTACTCAGCCCTTCTCAAGATAAATGCAGGCAACTTGACGCCGATGGACTGATACTGGGTATAAACAAAAAAGTGATTTTTGAGGAGAAAACAACGACGCTGTCCAAAGGCGACTTAATCCTCCTTTATACCGATGGCCTAACCGAAGCGGAAAACGCTGATGGTGAATTTTTTGGCATTGAGCGTGCCAGTGACATTCTCATTCAACACTCCCAACAAGCGCCACAAAAAATCATTGATGCGTTATTGGAACAGCTAAAACAATTTCGCCAAAGCGAGTCATTTAACGATGATATTACATTGCTGGTCTTTAAACGTGGCTAGATTAGTCACATCTTTCCCGCCCAAAAGAACAAAGGTCCCTCCTGCCAGAAAATAATATCTATTAATGTACCGACCATTCACAGAAATTAAAAAAGTATCTGTTGGCAACATCACGTCATACATAAAAATCTCGCACTCCTTATACAAATCTGATACCCCCTTCGCATTAAGAGATCAGGATGTCACTAACCTGGGTCGCATGGTTATGGAGAGGGTCTACGACCCTGGCAATTTCGCAGTCTATGCTCAAGAACATACCGCGACCGATGGTCGGCTAACCTGCCCACGTCCACCTTTTTCCGCACCCCTTTAATACGTTTCAACGTCTACAATCTATTTGACACAGAGTATATTAACTTAAGCGGCCTCAGCAGCTATACTCCTCAGACGCAGGGAACAATCCACCCTCTTACTATATTGGCGCATCAAAAACTTTCAGCGTGAATGACTATACTTACCATTTACCACCACTAAACATCCACATTAATCCTGACCTTAAATTTCTCATCATGATTAAGCCGAGTGTTTCTTTTTTCCACAGCAAGCTTAGAGCCTCGTCTCGCATCGTTTTTTTTATTTGTCTGGCAGCACAGTCATTTTCAACGCTGGCTGAACCGTCACGTACCCCGCGCTTCCAGAATCTGACTGAGGAAACAGGTAATACGGCCGTCCTGGCCTTCATGCAGGATCGCCAAGGATTTATTTGGATGGGATCAGCTAATGGTCTTCATCGCTACGATGGATACCGCATTACAAACTACAGGCATAATCCCGATAACCCATACAGTCTGCCTGATAGCATAGTTACAGCGCTGTTGGAGGATGATTCTGGTGTGATATGGGTTGGAACGCAAAAAGGCCTCGTTCGGTTTGAACCGGAAACAAATAAATTCACGCTACTCAAACCCGAATCAGGAAAGATTAACAATACATTCATACAAAAAATTATAAGCGATAAAAAAGGAGGAATGTGGCTGGGAACCCGATCAGGGTTGCAGCATTTCGACCCAAATAACAACCGCTTCGAGATATACCGACATGATCCGTCCCAGTCCGGCAGTCTTGCCAGCGACGACGTGCCCGCACTGGCGCTGGACGAAAAAGGTGGCGTTTGGATCAGCGCCTGGCCCAACGGCCTCGACTATCTGAAGCCAGGCGCATCGACTTTCCAGCATTTCAGGGTGGATACTTCCACCCGCTCCGACTTTAAAACCAACACCGTGCGAGCCCTGCATTTTGATATCCACAGAAAACTATGGATAGGCACCGAATCCGGCGTTGTTGTCTGGCAATCAGGGACTGATTGGTCGCAAAGAAAACGTCTTGCTACGCCGCCTGGTGAGGATGAATTCAGGGTTAACACTATTTACCAAGATAACCAGGCAAACCTCTGGGTTACTACCCTGGGAGCAGGTTTATTGCGATGGAATGACACCGGTCAGCAATTTTCCATGTACCAGCATCGATCGGAAGATCCACACAGCCTGCCTAGCAACGACATTAGAGCCATCATGCAGGATCGCACTGGTATCATGTGGGTAGGCACTTTGGCAGATGGCGTTAGCCGGGGCAACTTAACGAATCACGCATTCGAGCGGATTATTCCGCGCGATGTCGCTCCGAACAATTCTAATGTGAGCAATACCATTACCAGCATTGAGGGAGATGCTAATGGTCGCCTGTGGTTGGGGAGCACTCATGGCTTGAGTCTTTTCAATCCTGCAACACGTCAGTTTATCAAAAGTTTTCACGCCGACGCCAAACGCCACGACACACTTAGTAATAACTACATATTCAGCTTATACCAGTCGCCAGATGGCCCGCTCTGGATCGGCACACCGTCAGGTTTAAATCGCCTTGACCCAGCCAATGGACGCTTTCGCGTGATTCACTTTAACGGCTCCGGCAATAACTTCATCAATACGATAAAACCCAGTCGTGAAGGCGGTCTTTGGCTAGGTACCGCTAATGGCCTGATCTACTACGACCCCGCCTCTGTATCAATCAAGTACTTTACTCACGACCCGAAAAATCCGCACAGCCTTGCAACTAATTTTATATTTGTTTTGCTAGGTTCTGTTGACGTTTCACCAATCAGGTAGAATTTACCGTTTTGGATGGCATGAACAGAATAGAGTTAAGCGATGAAGAGTGGGTAAGGCTATTACCATATTTAAAGAAGCTAGCGGGGATTC
>JBAZTN010000306.1:0-2825 GCA_041661895.1 Methylobacter sp.
CCGAATTCAATCAATAACCCGAATATCACATCGGGTATAGCAATAAAGATAACGATCAGAATCGATGCGATAAGAATATTTCGATAGATCGGTGCCATCATTCCTTCTTCTTAGAAAAACTCATGTCTCAAGGGCCACCGCAGGGTCTGTAGCAAACTTTGCACGCCCTTCTTCATGTGCAATGACGACCGGCATTTTGGAGCCTTCCATACCTGCAAACAGAATGGATGGTGATTATTGCACTTCACCGTAGCCACCATGTCTTCAATCTGTTCCGAGTTATTGCTCATAAAGCGCAGCCAATGTTCGGCACCCGGAATTATTACTTTCACCCCCGACACCATCTGGAAACCGTTATCGCCATTCGACTGACCAGATGCGCTCCGGCTGGCGGGTTTCGAAATGAAAAGATTGCAACGGCGTTTTGGAATCATAGTCTCCTCGTAGTCGCAAAAACAGGATATTACTCTGTCAACGGCAAGCCTCACGTCAATACTTGCAGAACCTACGGATATAGAATTATCAACGCACAGCATACCCCTTCACTATGGGAGACTACGGCCAAACGCTTCGCTGTCCGTATTCAAATCCCCCTTGCTCTGCCCTCCGGCCGCATAAACCAGGGTTGCTGCTGATTGTAGTAAGGTGGCGCGGCTGTCGATTTCGGTATAACGGGCGCGAGCCAAATCCTTTTGCGCGGACAGCAGCTCTATCACCGTGGAAAAGCCGTGGGTATAAGATTCTTGTGTGGCCGCATAAGATTCTTCGGCGGCTTTCAACAAGGCTAACGCAAACTCACGTTTTTCCAACGTGGTTTTGGTATCGGCATAGGCTTTCCAGATATCGCGCATGATTTCCAGACGCAAAGCCTCAAGTTGGGCCTTGGAAGCCTCTTTCCTGGCCTCTGCTTCATGCACGGCATTGCTGCGTTCAAAGCCATCGAACAAGGTCCATTCCATAGTCAGCATCGCTGTACCGACCCCATTGCTTGCCGAATAACGCTCATTACCGGGTGGATTTGTGTGCACATCTCCCCAGTATTGATTACCCAGACTGCCTCCCAGGGAAAACTTGGGCCAGAATTCGGCCCTGGCCTTCTTCACTTCCGCTTCGCGTGCACGCAATTCTGCAAGCCGCGCCATCAGATCGGGACGTTGCTCCAAGGCCTGATCGACAATTTTTTCGACCGACTGTACCAGTCCTGCCGGCAAAGGCAGCTGGCTTAAATCTAGCAGTTGCAGCGAATAAGAAGGCGAAATACCCAGACTCGAAGTCAGATCGGCATGTGCCTGAATCACCGAGCTGCGTGCATCTTGCAGGTCATAACTGGCTTTCGCCTGCTCCTGAATCGCCAGTAACAAATCGGGGCGTGTAGCCAGCCCTTTGTCGAGTTTCGCCTGAACCGAAGCGGAACTGGCCATTGCAGAATCAAATGTTTGCTGCGCCGCCGTCACCTTGGCCAGGGCAGCCTGATAGGCAAAAAAACTGGTTGCAACCCGATAGGCAATTTCCTGATGCTTTCGGTTGAAGGCAAAATTAGCGGCGGTCAAGCGTTGTGCGCCTGCATCGACCAAGGCCTCCCTGCGTCCGAAATCGAACAGTGTCCAGGCCAAATCCAGACTGCCAAACGAGGAGTAACCAGTGCTTACCAACGCGCCCCCGGGAATGGGGAAGCTGGTTTTGAAATATTGCCCGAACGCCATAGCCGTCAGGGTCGGATACCAGGCGCTGCGATTCCTTTCGAGCCGAGCGGCGGCGGCTTTCGCCTCCTCCCAGCTAATCCTGGTTTCCGGATTAGAATGCAAGGCAAGATCGACCAGCGCAGGCAAATCGTAGGTTATCTTGGTATCAATCAGGCTATCTTCAGACGGACGAGTGGATATGGGGGGCTGCTGTGTGCCGGTTGTAGTCTGATAATCGTGCCAATAAACGGCATGGTCGGGCGGAGCCGCCGCATAGGGTTCATCAAACTGCACCGCGCTTGGAGGCATGCAGGCTGTCAATACCATCGCGACTGGTACAGCCGCGCTGCTGATGCCTCGCGGCAGACATGACAACAATGTTAGCAATTTATCGCACTTGCTGCGCCGCAACTTTTGCAAATTTAAAACCACCTTATTCAAACGTCAATTTAGTTGTGGAATGTCCCTATTTTCTGAAACTTGAATGAGATAGTTGACAATGGGGGATTCAAATTCCAGAATTTTGGAAGGTATTGCTACAAAACAATTATGAGCTTTTGTATAAGTAAAGATTCAAGTTAATTGCTAAGTGAGTAAATTCTAGCACAACAAATCCTAATTAGTACTATTGTTTTCCCTAAGCGAGCTATTTTTTATTAGTCCTTTTTTTACCTAGCACCACCACTGTCTCTTATAAAACTATTATCCATTTATCAATTAGTTATATTGTTTTCGGGTATTTCTGTTCGCAAGCTTGATGGGCTGTAGACTCCGTGCGATTTGAGCCGAATGGCCGGTAATTTGAGCTGGAAAATAAATAAAACACCTTAAAAGCTTGATTATAGTCTTTATTAGTACTATTGTTTATTCTAACTAGAACTAAATAGGTACAAATGTCATGTCTCCTCCCTCCGCATTTCCCACTGTACTACGAAGGCTAGTAAGCACACATCAAGCTTTTTTAGCTTATGCGGCCATCCATGCGCACTCGCTGGATCTGACAACGCTGCCTAAAATAAATCAAATGTTCTTACTAAAATTATCTAGGGAGCGTTCTCAATCATATTTAATTCTCTGCTCCAATAGTGTATTTTAGCGGGTATTTGGATTTAAATAATAATGAAGCGTACGGTTCTGCGTGAT
>JBAZTN010000307.1:0-2820 GCA_041661895.1 Methylobacter sp.
GCTTAACAGATTGACGACCTTGCCTTCCGCATAATCCCTGCGGCTTTCGGTATAGATAAACTCAACCTCCTCGCCCGGCAACGCCTCATCGATAAATATTACCTTGCCATCCACATGCGCCACACCTCGCCCGTCATGCGCCAGGGATTCTATAGTGACTTTGACCGGCGTTTCCGGTAACTGCTTCTTTCTTGATCTTTGACGTGCCATGCTTATTTTTGCTTCCAACTTCCGGATGATTGATACCACCAACCCGGTTGAGCATTGCTCATCCAGCGGGCGGCAAAGGTTGATTTAATTTGTGCAGTCCATTCAGGATGCCCGTTGGCATTGGCGATCGCCTGATAAAGGCTTTGCCGATCCGCATTTTCCGCAGCAACCAGTTTATTAACCTGATTCCTGTCTTTAAGCGGTACGCCTGCAGCATCTCTGACCGCCAGCATTCCATCCTCTTGAATACTGATAAAACCGGCATTATAAAAAGGCTGCAATGCAGCAAAACGAATTTCCATCCTCGTACGCAACTGCCTGATTTCGGCGCTATCAATCGCCAAATCAGCCTCCGCGGCTTGTGCAGGCGAAACAACGACATTGATAGCCTTGTCAATCCACTGAAAAGCTGTCACCTGCCAATCAGGCAAACTTGCCTTGGGCTCCTCCACCTGTTGCGGCGCAATTTTTTGTATGTCTTTAATAATTTCATCAGCCGCTTTTTCAGCGGCAGCGGCAGGAAAGTAAATATTAATGGTGACACATGCGGTCAATAACAAGGCACCCAGTACCGATATTTTTCTCATAACACTCTCCAAATTAGTCAATGATTACTTTGTCTGATGTCGAAATACGCTTTAACCGCTCCATCAATACGTTCCAGTCAATATGAGAATTATAACCGATCACATCAATCCGTGGCAGACCGCCGCCGGTAATAATGGCATAACCCGATTCTGTAGCCTCCACGCCCATTAGCTGACACACGCCATCATGCAGGTAACAACCCAGACCGAGCTTGTCGTAGCCGAAGGTTTCAAACAGATTTAAAAAACTTCTAGACAGGATATCTGAGGCACCTCCACCACCAATGCTGGCGATGTTTTTTACCGCTTTTTGGCTGATCCTGTGCCTGGAATCATCCGTTTCCGGCGTACCCAGCCAAGCGAAAAAAGTGACAGGATGCCAATTTTCCATATACAGTTGCCGGACATATCCCGATAACTTACCGGTAATGCCACCAAATTCAAACCTACGGGTTAACTGATCCAGATCCAGGTTTTCAATTTCAATATCACTGTGAAACTTGGGGAAATCCGTAAATAATCCCGACGAAGCAAGATTGCTGACCTTAACTTCACCGTCAAAAACCTTGATGATCAGTTCACCGCCAAGACTCAAGGTTTTATTACTGTACTCGACTCGAGGAATATGGCCACTGATAGTTCCTGATAAGGGTGTCCAGTTTAAAGCCTGGGACAAATGTTCTAACGAAACATCATTTATACTCCCTTTAAAATAAACTTCAGGGTCTTCCTGCTTTTTTGCCTGCCAGCTGAATTGATTAATCGTGATTGCGCCGCCTAAAAAAGGTAGCTGGGTCTTTTCACGCAGTCTGACGCTGTTTGCGCTGCTCGCCAATAAAAGCCTGGATGGCCCTATAGGCAAAGCGTATAACTGCAATTGCTGCCAGGCAACATCCGATGATTTATCAAAAAAAACATTATTAGACCAGTTAACAGTGCCGACGCCGCCCTGAAGAGCGATATGCCCTGCTTCGTCTTTAATGCCAAGGTTGTTAAATGTTGCCGTGAAAGCCATTAATGCTTGCTCATTAATAGAAAAATCAGCTTTTAAATTACCAGAGAGCGATACACCTTCTAATGCGGTCTGTTCAAAAAACGGCTTCAGGTAGATGGGAGACAGGCCCTCCAAATTATTACTGTTCAAAAAGAGATTGGCCATTTCAATCTTTACGCCATCTCTGTATTGAACGATTGCACTGCCGCTTAATTCTCCATCTTTTGAATGTTTGTAACTTGCAGACTTGATCTCAACCCGCTTGTTTAATTCGTCCCAATCGCCCTGCGCATCCAAACCTATGCTTTGCCCGCCCGCTTCCAGATAAAACGGCTCGACATACAACGCACCACCAGTGAACATTGAATGGCTTTGCCACTGCCACCAGCAATTATTGTTTCGGGCATTGACAGTTGACTCCAGATTTAGTGCCTCAGCAGCAAACCGCCCGTCTTTGGTCTGCCCGGTCAAGCCATTAAGCTGGACTGTCAACGCAACATTTTTTACTGTCGCATGACTGCCGGACGCATTCAACTTAAGGCTAATTTTACCGCCCTTCAGCTCGACCCCTTCCTTCTGCAACAACTGTTGAATTAACTGGCTATCCACCGCCTTGGCATTGATCAGAACCCGCCATTGTTCACCTCGCTCTTCACCATCAATGGCGACTGTTCCGCCAGCCAGTCGCAAATCTGTTAAATTGAATGAACTGCGCTTTTCCGTGACATGAAAGGAAAAGTTAGCGGTCGGCGACTGCCATCGTTTTGAACGTATTTCCGCCCGCCCCTGTTTGCAGAGAAGCTCCTTGTTTTGCCAGGTAAAAGAAGTACATCGAATATTGACCAGAGTCAGATCATTGAAGGGTTCCGGCAGGCTTAGCTTATCGATAGTTAATGTCAGCTTTTGCTGGTTTTGCGCCAGCTCAGTCAGGGCGATGTTAATACCCTGCAATTGCAAGCCATTAGCGTTTATGGTTCCGACATTAAGCGACAAAGCATCCAGAGCATTTGCAGAAGGGGTTATTAAAAT
>JBAZTN010000308.1:0-2803 GCA_041661895.1 Methylobacter sp.
ACGACGACCCCCGCGTAGCCGTAGCGGTCGGGCGTTTTGACGAAGTTGTAGCGTTAGCGGAAGCGTAGTCAAAATGCAAGGCCATCCGACACGGCGTCATATATGGTCTACCCCGTATTGCAAGAAAAATTCGTTCGCGACAAAAAGAATATTGCTTCCATATATCCGGCCTTTTTAGAGGTTTCATAGACCTCTGGCCCTGATGGAATTCGCGCATTCCCACCTCATCAAGTCATCGACTTCAAAAGAGCCCTAGACGCCGTCAGGTTTATAGGAATACAGGTGTTACCTTTTTTGCCATCACTTGAATTTTATCCACGCAATTCGTTACTGGTGATTTTCCCTGTCACCGTTTTTAAGCTCAATCATTACTCGCGGTTACCAACGCCGGTGTAAGCCAAACGGCTAGAGGCAAAGCCACTATTGAGTGCTTAAAATAAGGCTTTTTTCCTGACATCGGTTAGGCCTGCATCGCCTGGTAGTTTTCCTTACGGGTCAGTAAAGCCCAGGCAATTCGCGCATTCTTGTTCGCCACCGCGACATTGGAGATGTTTTCTCCGCGTCTTTTCTTGATGTCACCAATCCAGCGGTTTCGTGTGTCTTGATGCTTGTGCGCCACTCTGACCACTGATCGTCCGCCATGAATCAACAGTGTGCGCAGATAACTGTCTCCACGTTTGCTGATACCCATCAGCGTTTGCTTACCACCGGTGGAATGCTGCTTCGGCACTAGGCCTAACCACGCCGCCAACTCTCGACCATTTTTAAAGACCGTCACATCGCCAATGGCGGCCATTAAAGCCGTCGCGGTGAGCAATCCCACGCCGGGTATCGTCAGCAGGCGTTGACAATCTTCATGCTGGGCACTAAGCGTGACCAATTTTTGTTCCAATGAGCGAATACGCTTGTCTAAGTGCACCAATTCTTCGTACAGCTCATTGAGCAATTCTCTGAATAAGGTGCTCAAAATGTTTTCAGCGTCTTCGAGAATACTCGGCACGGCTTTTCTAACATAACTAATCCCTTTGGGGATAACTAAGCCATATTCCATTAATAAACCCCGGATCTGATTTGCTTGGGCGGTTCGCCTGGCAACCAACTGACTACGGATACGATGTAAGCTTTGCAGGTCTTGCTGCTCTATGCTCTTGGTTGGGACAAAACGCATATTCGGACGTTGGACGGCTTCGCAGATTGCTTCAGCATCGACAGCGTCATTTTTGTTGGATTTGACGTAGGGCTTCACAAACTGAGGGGCGATCATGCGTACGCTATGGCCCAACTGAGTAAACTGGCGCACCCAATAATGCGCTCCGCCACATGCTTCCAGTCCGATCAAGCAAGGTGGCAAATTGGCTATAAAGGCGCTCAGTTGGTTGCGGTTGAGCTTCTTCTTCAAGACAAAATGCCCATGTTCATCGACACCATGAAGTTGAAAACTTTGTTTCGCCAAATCAATGCCCAGTACTTTTAATTCTCTGCGTTCGCTCGTTGCGTTATTATCTTTCACGGTCTATCTCACTTCTGTTTTGATGTTGTTGTTTTGAAAAATACATCATGGCCCATTCAAGGCCGGTTCGGAAGTGGGGTAGACCATTCCATTAAGTCATTACGGGAGTCATGGCGCACAGCGTAGCAACGCGAAGTTGTGCGTCGTGGCGGACGGAGGACGAACGCGGGCCGCCGAAGGCAATAACCGCCAGGTCATTTTTCGCTGCTAAAATCGGATGGATCCCATTTTAGCTTTCGCGAAAAATCCTGGCGCGCTGGCCACTTCGTCACACCATAGAAATGATTGTGCTTTGCCTTCGTCACATTTGAAGTTTTTTATCCTTCCTGCTGTCAATTTTACCTTTGCCATAATGCCTTCGTTTTTGTAACCAATTTGTAACCACGATTGCAGTATATAGCGGAATATTAATCAACACAACAAATAGGCGAAACTACACAACTAATTGATTTGTTAGAATGTAGTCAGATTTACGGAATGGTAATCAACGTGGATAAATGCTTATATCTTTAGATTCGTAATCAGTAGGTCGTGGGTTCGACTCCCATCATTGGCTCCATACAATTCAAAGGCTTAGGTGATTGTCACTTAAGCCTTTTTATTTTGAGTCACCTATAAGGTGCCATCAGGCTTGATTTTATATTGTTAAGAACCTGCTCAATATCTCCGTAGCAATAGTGCCGAAAAAAGCCAAATTGACGAATTGCAAACTGGTGTGCAGTCGCTCGGTATTTTTCCAAAGCTCCGGCACTTCTCTAGCCAAGCGAACGGCCTCTCCATGACCCAGATTTGAAAATAATTGCAAAGGCTGCAGTTCATTACGTTTGTTAACTATTATCGAAGCGCCGAGTAATGTCTGCACGGCCTTGGCAAACGGTTGCCAGGAGCAGTCGGCATCAATCCGTAGCGATGTGACTTCCGACAAGCTCGATCGGGGGTAATGTTTAATCACCTAGAAATTTTGCCTATAAACAGCGAGAAAATCGAACAGCATAAATCACTAGATGGATTTAAATCCGAAGTGCAATCCTAATACTCATGCGTTCTATCACGCAGTTAACTGTCAGTCACGCATTTTTCTGCGTCAAATAAGATTGTTGTTCGCCAATGCTTTAATGGAGTCTGATTTAGTCATGTTAGATTCTGTGTTTATTAGGTCGCCAGTCGGTCATTGAAGCAGGGGTGTGTTATATGCCCTATTTATCTGTGTGAAATGCCCCGGCAATTCGGCTAATAGTTTGTTCAAGCCCAGTTGCCACGCCATTTTGATATGCTTTTTAAAGCGCAAACTAA
>JBAZTN010000309.1:0-2803 GCA_041661895.1 Methylobacter sp.
TCATCCATAGAGCCGTCATTCCGGCTTTCCCTGCCGAAATGATGCGCACAAAACCAATCAATTTTCAGGATATTTTTTTGGCCTAATTCTGGGCTCAGGACAAAACCAGCAGTCCTTTGCCTGGATTCTCATGTCCGACCTCACCGTCGCTCAAGGGGTGCTCATCTTCACCGCTGGACGATTGCTCTATTTCGGGTTCGGGAGGAGCAATCATCCGCCCCTGCATCAGTTCATCGATCTGGTATTTATCCAGGGTTTCCCAGTCCAACAGGGCATGGGCCATGTTGTGCAGTATGTCGATGTGCTCCTTGAGGATGGTTTCGGCGCGCAGATAGTTGCTGTCCACCACCTGGCGTATTTCCTCGTCGATGATCTGCGCCATGTGTTCTGACATCGGTCTGGATTGCAGACCCATGTAGCCACTTTCATTGTCGCCGTAATCCATCGGCCCGAGACGGTCCGACAGCCCCCATTTGGTGACCATGTTGCGGGCCAGCTGGGTGGCGCGCTGGATGTCGTTGGAGGCACCGGTGGTAACCTTGTTCTTGCCATAGATCAACGCTTCCGCTACCCGACCGCCGAACAGGCCGGAGATCTGTCCTTCGAGTTTGTCCTTGCTGACACTGTACTGGTCGCGTTCCGGCAGGAACATGGTGATGCCCAGGGCGCCGCCGCGCGGCATGATGCTGACCTTGTAGACCGGGTCGTGCTCGGGTACGATCCGGCCGACGATGACGTGGCCGGCTTCGTGATAGGCGGTCAGCAGCAGATCTTCCTTGCTCATGATCATGGTGCGCTTTTCGGCACCCATGAGCATTTTGTCGCGGGCCTTGTCGAGATTGTTCATGGTCACCACCCGCTGGTTGTTGCGGGCGGCGAACAGCGCGCCTTCGTTGATCAGGTTGGCCAGTTCGGCACCGGAAAAACCGGGGGTGCCGCGGGCCAGGTCTTTGATGTTGACGTCGTCGGCCAGTGGAACCTTGTCGGCATGGACATTGAGTATTTGTTCGCGGCCCTTGATGTCGGGCAGACCGACCTGCACCTGACGGTCGAAACGGCCAGGCCTTAACAAAGCTTTATCCAGTATGTCGGCGCGGTTGGTAGCGGCGATGACGATGATGCCTTCGTTACCGCTGAATCCGTCCATTTCGACCAGCAGCTGGTTGAGGGTCTGTTCGCGTTCGTCGTTGCCGCCGCCCGTGCCGCTGCCACCGCGCTGCCGGCCGACCGCGTCTATTTCGTCGATGAAAATGATGCAGGGCGCGCTTTTCTTGGCTTGTTCAAACATGTCGCGCACTCTTGAGGCTCCGACACCGACGAACATTTCCACGAAGTCAGAACCGGAGATCGAGAAGAACGGCACCGCAGCTTCACCGGCAATCGCGCGGGCCAGCAAGGTTTTACCGGTACCCGGCGGGCCGACCATCAGCACCCCACGCGGGATCTTGCCGCCCAGCACTTCGTATTTTCCGGGGTCTCTGAGGAAGTCGACCATTTCCACCACGTCTTCCTTGGCTTCCGCGACACCGGCCACATCCTTGAAACGTACCTTGATCTGATCTTCGGCCATCAGCTTGGCACGGCTTTTACCAAAGCCGTTTTGACCCCCGCCGGCGCCGAGTTGCACTTTGCGCATGAAATAAATCATTACCGAAATCAGCAGCAAGGTCGGTGCCCACGATTCAAAAAACTGCATGAAAGTGGACGGTATCTGCGGCTTCTCGCCCTTGATCTTGACGCCATACTCCAAGAGCTCGTCTATGATGCGGACGTCGCTAGGGTTGTAGGTGGAAAAGAGGGTGCCGTTCTTCCGGCGGCCATCGACATATCTGCCGTCGATCACCACTTCGGCAACGGCTTTGTTGCGCACATCCTCGATAAAATCGGAATAGGGAATGTCGCTTTCCGGATTGTATGCAGGCGAAGCGGGATTAAACACCGCAAACATCGTGATACCAATCGCAGACAGTATAAACAGCGGGATTAGGAATTTTTTCATGGCTTTGACCTTCTGATCAGGATACATGCCCTAAAGGTAGGGGTAGGGTAATGCTCAGGCATTCGGTTCTCGGGATTCATCTTCCGCCTGATTTCTATTTTTCGTTATTAAAAAATTTGAAAAAGTCCGAATCCGGTTTTAACACCAGAGTATCGTCGGTTTTTTCAAACGCCGTCTGATAGGCCTGCAAGCTACGATAAAAATCATAGAACTCGGCATTCTTGCCGAAGCTTTTCGCATAAATGTCCGCCGATTGCGCATCGCCGCGACCACGGATGTTTTCGGCATCGCGCTGGGCGTTGGCCAGCAGTACCTGCCGCTGTTTTTCGGCTTCGGCGCTGATTAGTTCGGCGCTTTCGGCACCTTGGGAACGTAATTCCCGGGCCACTCGCTCGCGTTCGGCGCGCATGCGTTGATAGACCGAGTTGCTGACTTCCTGCGGCAGGTCGATGCGTTTGATGCGGATGTCGATAAGTTCAATGCCGAATTTACCGGCTATCGGCGCAAGCCTGGCGAGCAGGGTTTGCCGCAGCTCGCTGCGGTCTTCGGAGATCAGCTGCTTGATGGTGCGCAGACCGAATTCGCCGCGCATGGCATCCTTCAGGATTTGTTCAAGGCGCAGGTTGGCCTGGTATTCGTCGCCGCCGACCGTGGTATAAAAAAGACCCACATCACCGATTCGCCACTTGGCGAACGAGTCTACTATCACAGTCTTCTTTTCGGAGGTAAGAAAACGCTCGGACTGGGTGTCCAAGGTCAGCACACGCGCATCAAATGTACTGACATTATTGATGATGGGGGTCT
>JBAZTN010000310.1:0-2801 GCA_041661895.1 Methylobacter sp.
CACCGTTATCTTTTAACGGCTTGGTTTCGTTAATATCAAAATCCGTAAGCGACTGGATCATACCTGAACCAGCATAAGCATTAGTTCCGCTAACGGTGATTGATAAAAGGCTACTTGCCGCAGCGAAAATTATTTTATTCTTACGATTTTGTATTCTTTTCATTTTGGTACTCCCTTAAACTTAAGGATTTGGATAAAATCACAAAAAATATCAAGCAGGTATCGTGCCATAAAAAATATCAACAAAAACAATAGCCTGTCATTTCAAATTACTTTTATATCTTCTCTTTGCATTATTACGGTGCAAGAGTTACAGTTTTCGATTCAATTTTGTGCGTTATGAGTATCCCTTGTTTGTGGACCACGAGAAATTCGTACAATTACCTACGTACAAACGCCGGTTTTGATCATTCACAGAGAAACCGTCAAGGATGTAAATTCATTCTGCTGAAAATATTGGACGCTGCCAGATAGGAATAATTGAGTGGCGACTGAAGCCTTGCCAATGTAAGACTTCAGAACAACGGGACATGATGACTGCTTAACCGGCTTAGCTATTCAAAAAAGAAGTTGCAGGCCTGGCATAACTATTTGGTGAGCAATTGAAGAAGCCGAGAGACCATCCACGAATGGACTGCGATGGTCTACTCACCTACGGTTCGAGAGAACTAATGAAAATTTGAAATACTACTGCTCAATGTGCAGAACTTCGACCGTATTCCAGATAGCTTCAATAAACTCCGTATCCATTTCAGGCATACCGTTCTGTATCCATTGAACCAGCACTTTTGCGATATTGGGATAAGTAATATGAACGGCATGATTATGATGCAGCCAGTGTTCAATAACGGCTATATCCATATCGTTCATAATATGTCCATAGCCAAGTTGCTGTAATGCGGCGGCATTGGAGGCTTGCTCCATTTGCGCATGCAGAGGCTTCGCCAGAATTTTCTTGCCCAGCTGTAAAGCTTCGCTGGCAAGTTCAAATCCGGCATTACTGATAATGCCCGCACTATCATATAAGTCTTTCTGGAATCCATCACGTGACAGCGGGTTGCAGGTGATGTGATCAAATTTAGATGGAGCCACATCTGGTGAATAAATATGAAACTCAAAATTCTCGAAGGGTGACAAGAGCCTGACGACTTCATTCTGGTCTTCGAAAGGAAGGTACACAATGATCTTGTTTTTGATGATATTTTTGGGTGTTTCGGGCGTATCGATAATAGGCGGCAAAATGGGTTGACCAAAATGATGCCAGTGCAAACCGACTCCCTTGTCTGCCGGAGCAAAATATTTCATGACCTGATCGGCGATAGGATCTGACCCCTCTCTGGGGATTTTATGGTTAAACGCATATTGATGGCCGATGCCTAAAACCGGCTTTTTCTGACTTTTTGCCGCCCAGGCGGTGACCGGCTCAAAATCGCTGATCACCAGGTCATAGCCGCTCAGATCCAGCGACTTCATGTCTTTTATAAAAGTAATGGGTTTGGCATCAAGCGCTGTTTTCAAATAACTGACTTGTCCTTCCTCGGTATGAAAGGTTAGGCCGGTACGCGATTGGTAACCATTAAAGACTTCCATATCGAAATACTTGTCCGCAGGACGGCCGGTAAATTGAAAGGTAACATCAATTCCGGCAGCAAAGAGTTCTTTTGCCATAACCCGCGCACGAGTGATGTGCCCGTTACCGGTACCCTGTACACCATAAAAAATTCTCATGTTGCGATTTGTTCCAAACTAAAGAGTGCTGTACTGATACCTAAAATGACGCCTACCAACGTATCGGTCGGAAAATGCACACCCAGTACCACACGGGAGAAGCCGACCAATGTCGCCCAGCCATAAAGAAGAATCATTACGGAGGGAAAATAATATCCAAGCAAAGTCGCCATCATGAAAGCGGCGGAAGTATGACCGGATGGAAAGCTGAATTTATCCGAGGGTGTAATAATACTGCGGAAGTTTTGTAAAGCTGCTTGCGGCCGATTGCGCCTCAGGCCGTTTTTTAGCACGAAATAAACCGGCCTTTCGATTAAAAAGGCCAACAGAACAGCTTGCAGAAAGGGATTTTTAAAGCCCTCACTCCAATATAAAAAACCTATGATTACCAGATACAGCTGGCCATCCCCGGTTTTTGATATATAACGGCTAGCCTTGGTCAATGATGCATGCATTCTGGCATTGATCAGCCAGGTAAACATGAAAACGTCACATTTATGAATGGAATAGAGCAGTTTCATTTCTTTATCCTCTTGAGAGAAACTCTACAAAATTCGACCGCGATCTTTTGCAGAGGCGGAAATCATAGATTTTCCATTTACTCTTTATCCTTAGCCTTCAGGACAAAGAGTAAAACTCTTCTGTGACAAAGAAATGAACGTTTGTTTAAGATTTCGTGACAATGTTGTTTAAAAAGGCTAACGGATAACCTTATGCCACCTCCGCGTACGCTGGTTGCGGTTCAAGCTGCTGATCCAGCAACTGATGGCTTTCTTCCAGCCAGCGGATAACGGCAATCTGCCCGGCTTTATCTTCGACCAATGCAGTGCAGCTCTCCACCCAGTCGCCGCAATTGCAATAGGTTTTGCCGAATTCCATCTCGGTAATATCGGCATGATGGATATGCCCGCAGATAACGCCATCCACCTGTCTTTTTTGTGCTTCCAAGCTCAGGATGTGCTGGTAGTTATCCATAAAGCTGACTATGTTTTTGACTTTGTGTTTTAAGAATGCGGATACCGACCAGTATTTGTAACCCATTCGGGTGCGGATGATGTTAAACCAGCGATTAA
>JBAZTN010000311.1:0-2788 GCA_041661895.1 Methylobacter sp.
GCAGGAAATAAGGCAACCAGCGCAATCAGGGCAATCGTCAAACTGCCTAATCCAGCCTCGGAAGCGGCGTTCAAAGGCAGCGCCAGCAGGACCAGCGTACACACAGCCAGACTGCTCAGATAAGCAATCGCCGCATTAGCGACATAAGCACGCAGAAGCTTTTGGCTGAAGGTAGGACGAAAACCAACTTCTTTTTCAAACTCGCCCCGACCAGCGCCAATCAGGTAATAGCCTGGCTCCAGTACTTTCTTGTCGGCACCGGATTCTTTACCGACACGATCAATTTTGTCGATGACTTTATAGGCGATGTCCACCTCGGAATGCGGTGACCGTTTGGCAAGATCCTCAATCGCATGACGGTAACGGTCGCGAGTGAGAAAATCCATTGCGCTATAAGTCGGGTGAGTGCGCAGACATTTATCCACCAGACTCACATCTTCAACAAATTGCGGCCAATCGAACGCCGATATGGCACGCATACTGGTGATGATGTTGCGTACGGTCAGATTGGCAGCAATCTGGCTTGCGTGTTCACGATGTACGATTTCATCCAGAGTGACTCCCTGCTCCTCCAGCCATGGGTTCAGAAAATCGAGTGTAGGGGCAGTACCTGGATGTGGCTCGTGCAAGCGTTGTACGAACTGAACCACAAAGGCCTGACGCAAAGAGGCGGCTGGTAAGACGGGAGACCTGGTCGGAAAATCGGGCTGGTCGGGTTGATCAATAAACTCATCAGCCAGCCGTCGCCCGGCCTGTGAGCGCATGATTTTTAAAGCCAGCCGGCGCAAATTCTCGATCATCACGATACGTAACGTGATCGGTATTGCCCAAAGCTCGCCAATAGTGAGCGGCTGGACTTCCTGATAGGCACGCATGAAAAGAGTTAGCTGTTCAGGAGAAAAACGGCTATCGGTATGAGCGACCAGAGCCCAGGCAATACCATAGACACGCGGATAACCGGCAAGGAAGCCATCGGTTAATTTGGGTAATTGTTTGTAAAATTTTTCGGGCAGGTAGAGATTAATGTCATTGATCTGCTCTTCAATCACATGGAAATTGTCGAGTAGCCATTCTGCGGCCGGTGTAATGGCTCGATGCTCACGCGCCTCCTTGCCTATGGCTTTGTAAGCCTCAAACAACACACGGGAATTCTCGCGCACCCTCGGCATCAGCTTAAGACCTTCGGGAAGAATGCGGGCTTTTTGCGCCTTCGCTAAACTAACGGCATGCTGCGCCAGACGTTCGTTGCTAAACAACTCAAATCTGATTGGATTGTCTTCGCCGCCTGGGTCATCAAGTCTAACGTTCCGTCTTTGCTCCCGTAATTTCATCATCTGTATTCCTCCGTTTGGGATGCCGCTCGGTGAAGTTTTTATTTCTCTTTTGTAGAGATCCCTACTTTTTGACCAGCAACCAATTCGAAATCGGCAGACAAGAAAATGATAAATAAGACATTATTTGCCAAGCTTAATTGCTTGTATTAATTGCTTGTACCCGGCTAAAATATTTATCAGTTTCTTTATTAATATTAATTGATGTTTTTACATGATTTAATTTCGGTTTGTGTCGCTTAAAACAATGTTTATGCAAATGTCACCCCGGCAAAGAACCTGTTTTGTAACAAGTCACCGCCATCATTACAGTCACTAAAAAACAGCTTAACCCCAACATTAGGCTTCGTCTGTACGGTAACGCACATAAAGCCGCTGCCGGCAATAGTCCCAGGATTCCTGGCTTTTGTTTGCCAGGCAGGTACATCCATCACCGGTGGCCGACACCTGTTTCTACCCCGCTTTGATATCGATCGGCAACCTGGATGTCCGAGCGCTATGTGCTATACCCATAAAACTGGAGGGCATAACCTCATAACCCTGAGTTTTCTTCCAGACCTCATTGATCCTCAAAAAATCACCTGGAAGATAAAAAATACCTGAGGCTTTGGCAATGGAAAGCACTTAGCCTAATAACACGTTCACCTGATAGGTAATAGCACGTATTGATTGAAGAAGTTGAACTCTCTATCCTAAAGAGACTTGTACAACTTCGACCTGTTTTTTTGGGTTGTTAGGCTGGCTCACAAATATGGAAGATTACTTATGACTGATCTGCATAGCCCTCGGCAAAACCATCTTCTCGACGCCTTGCCCGCAACCGAATACGAACACCTTTCCCCCCATCTGAAACTGGTTCCCATGCCGCTCGGCTATGTTCTTTACGAGCCTGGGGACGAGTTGGATCACGCCTATTTCCCCACGACCTGCATCGTGTCCAAGCATTACATTATGGAAAATGGCGCGTCGTCTGAAATCGCAGTAGTCGGCAAGGAGGGCATCATCGGTGTTTCCCTGTTCATGGGCGGCGGAGCCATGCCGGATCGGGCGGTTGTGCGGAACGAGGGCTACGCCTATCGGCTGCGGGGGCATTTACTTATGCAGGAATTCAATCGCTCTTGGGGGGCGCGCAACGGGGTGCTGCATAATATGTTACTGAACTATACCCAGGCGCTGATTACCCAGATGGCGCTGACGGCAGTCTGTAATAGGCATCATTCGTTGGACCAGCAACTCTGTCGCTGGCTGCTGCTAAGTCTCGATCGGCTCGCTTCCAACGAGTTAATCATGACCCAGGAATTGATCGCCAATATGCTGGGCGTACGCCGTGAAGGCGTTACGGAGGCCGCAGGGAAATTGCAGCGAGCGGGATTGATTAATTACAGCCGTGGCCACATCACGGTACTCGACAGACCGGGATTGGAGGCGCGGGTCTGTGAATGCTACTCAGTGGTCAA
>JBAZTN010000312.1:0-428 GCA_041661895.1 Methylobacter sp.
ATGGCAAATCGACCTTGATGCAGGCCATTTTAGCCGGAGTCTATGCGCATATTCCGGGAGACGGCCGAGAGTATGTGGTCACCCGGGAGGATGCTTTTTTTATCAGGGCAGAAGAAGGGCGCAGTATTCGAGATGTTGATATCAGCCCTTTTATCAGCGATTTGCCGAATGGCCTAAAAACCGATCATTTTTCAACTGATAATGCCAGCGGCAGTACCTCGCAAGCGGCCAATATTGTCGAGGCTGTTGAAAGCGGTAGTAGATTGCTGTTATTTGACGAAGACACCTGCGCGACTAATTTTCTGGTGCGGGATGAGCTAATCAAAAAAATCCTGGATGCAGCGCAAGAGCCGATCAAGCCGCTATATTCAACGGTGCGATCATTGTGGAAAAAACACCATGTCTCGATGATTTTTGTAGTCGGCGGC
>JBAZTN010000312.1:438-1056 GCA_041661895.1 Methylobacter sp.
CGATACCTGTCTGCTTATGGAGAATTACCGTTGCCATGATATTACCGCCAAGGTTCGTGACAGGCTTGGATCGATACCGGAGGAGGATGTTGCAATTGCTGATTTTGCCATATCACGCCGTTTGACCGCTGATAATTTTGATCCTGCGTATAAAAATCAGCGCCTGAACAAGATGATGCCTAAACGTATAAAAGATTTGCGTAATGCCCCCAGGCAACTGGAATATGGCATGGATCTGATTAATCTGGAGGCTGTAGCGCAACTCGTAGAAGCGCCGCAGATTTTAACCATAGGTTACTGCCTGTTGATGCTACGGAATAAAATGAATCTGTCAGATGGCCAGCCCGAAACTATTCGTTGCTGGATAAACTGGCTTTACGATGAAATTGCAAAACACGGATTATCGGTTTTAAAACCTGCTTATCCTGGAACCCTTTCCATGCCGCGCAAATATGAACTAGCCGCTGCTATTAACAGGATTAGGTCGTTGAACATCGCTCAAGAACCATAGGAGTAAATGACGGAGCTATTGATAATCAAAAAAAAGCCACCTCAAAGTGTAGGCTTATTTCTAGGTGGCTTTGTAAGATAGAGTCAATATGACAAAAAGCATGAAAA
>JBAZTN010000312.1:1066-2747 GCA_041661895.1 Methylobacter sp.
TTTTTATGCGGTAAAGTTGATTTTCCGAATGGTTCCGGTTTTACCGCTTTCAGTCTAATAAGTACTCGTTTATGGCTAGCGTGGCGCAGTAGTTCTGTATCCAGCTTAGTGTACAATAGAATTTTTTAATGTAGAGAGAGTCAATAATAATGGAAGCCTACCCTGAGAAAACCTGTTCGATTGACCGCCTGGTCACTCATGCGAAATTGGTGGAAGCGACAAAAGCCGGAATGAAAACACAGCAGCGTCGTGATGGCGTATATGGCTTTCCCGGCGAGACCTTCGATCTGGACGGGATGACTTTTGTTGTTACGGATTTGAAACGTCAGCGTTTAGGTGATATGACCGATGCCGATGCCAGGGCGGAAGGCTATCCAAGTCTTGATATGTACCGTGACATTATCTTAAAAATGCATGCCGGGATGACCTGGGAAGCTGACAGTTTGGTATGGGTGCATACTTTTGCGGCTAAGGAAAATGCCTAGTATTGAGCAATCACGGCAACGGAATTGAGAGCCGTTTTTTTACTTTAAATATCACATGGTCGCTTCACGCGGCCATGTGAATCATGCTTGATCTAGCCAGCGGCTAAATAATATAAGCCACTGCTCAAACACGCCAATGAAAACAAATAATGAATGCGCTTGCCTGCGTATAGCCCCAATACGCTGCTGCCAAGACAAATGACAAGACTCATCAGCATTAAAGCCGAAAAATAAAGTGCGGCACTGGAATCAGCCGGAATTTCCGACGCATGGGCATAGCCATGAAATACGGCAAAAAACGAAATGGCCATGAACAGTATTTTTGAGCGTTGTTTCTGATTGACGCTGACCAGCAAGCCGAAAGCCATTATCGACAAGGTGATTAATGGTTCAACAAAGGGCAGTTGAATCGCATAAGCATTAAGCAAAGCTCCGGTAGCCATCAGCGCCAGGAAAGTGAATGGAAATGCAAACAAGGCTCTGCCACCCTGCTTGGCTGCAATCAGGCCAACTGCAATTAATACCAGCAAATGATCGATGCCGGTTAAAGGATGCAGTAAGCCTGTCATCAGGCTGGCTTCAACCAGTCCTCCGGTATGTGCGTAGAGTGAGGGTGATACAAGGCATAAGGCAGCAATTAGCCAGGATTTAATACGCATAATGGGTTCTCTCAAAGTTGTTGTGCCGTTAAACAATAGTCTTACCAGTCTGGCAGTCTATGGTTTTGTAAAAGTGGCTCAGTCTAGTAACTGGCCTATTGCCTGTCAACGCTTTATCAAATAATCGCTTTAATCGCATCAGTCAGCAGGGTGTCCAGCTTGATGCAGGATGTTGGGTGGTCGATGCTGTCTGTGCTCCAGATGGCTTTGATGCCGGCTTTAAGGATATGCTCTTCCGCATCATCGCAAAACAGGGCATGGGTGACGACGGTGTAAATGTCCTTGCTGCCAGCAGCTTGCAAGAGCCGGGCTGCCTGGGCAAGGGTTCTGCCGGTGCTGGCCACGTCGTCTATGATGACTACGGGTTTGTTGCGATAGTCGTAATCCGGTAAGGTTATTTTGACCTGTTTGTCGCCTAGCCGGTCTTTATGGGCAATGGCATAGTCAAAACCGATTTTGTTGGCGATATTGGCGACCCATTGTTCCGATTCGCTGTCCGGGCCCAGCAGTACGGCATAGTCCAGCGTTTGTTTCAGG
>JBAZTN010000313.1:0-2745 GCA_041661895.1 Methylobacter sp.
CACCTTTTTTGCTTGTTTGAGTTTTTCGATTTCCGGCATCAGTACATCGAGCAGCGCATGCAATTCTGGTCGTTTGGCGCTCTGGAACAGCAATTGATAACGGTAAAGGCCGGCACGTTTAGCCATGGGCGCAGCAACCGGTCCCAATATCTTGGTATGTCCTTTATTGAATTTATTCGCCAACTCCATGACCGCATGAAGAAAAACTTGTGGCATCTGTACATCCATGGCCTGCACTCTTAATAACGCCTGATAACTATAAGGCGGCAATGACGCCTCTTTACGCTCCGCCAATGCGGTTTTGGCAAAACTGCTATAACCGTATTTGATTAACGTCGTTAATAGAGGATGCTCAGGCTGCCGGGTCTGCATAATGACTTTGCCTGGCTTTTCCGCACGTCCCGCACGACCCGAAACCTGCACGATCATTTGCGCCAGTTTTTCAGCAGCATGAAAATCGATACTGAACAATCCACTGTCTACATCCAATATTGCCACCAAGGTCACATTGGGGAAGTGATGGCCTTTAGCCAGCATTTGCGTACCTAGAATAATATCCACCTCGCCCTGATTTATTTGCTGCAAATAGCTTTCCAGTGAACCTTTGCGCTGGGTGGAATCGCGATCTAAACGCACAATGGTTTTATCGGCAAATAATTCAGCCAGCACTTTTTCGACCCGTTCGGTGCCTAGTCCCAGCGGTGTCAATTCACCGGTTTTGCAGGAAGGGCACTGCTTGATCAGGCGTTGCTCCTGGCCGCAATGGTGGCAACGCAACAGGCCTTCATCGTGATGAATCACCAGATTGGCATCACAGCGGCGGCAGCGTGCGACCCATCCACAGCCATGGCAAATCAGCGTAGGAGCAAAGCCGCGCCGATTCAGGAACAGCAACACCTGTTCATTTTTTGCCAGAGTTCTTTTAATCTCGGCAATGAGTGACTCGGATATGCCCTCCTGCATTCTTTTATTCCGTATATCGAACAGCTGCAAAACAGGCTCTATCGCATTCCCCGCCCTTTCCGGCAAATGCAGCAACCGGTAGCGCTGCTGATCGACGTTATGCAAACTTTCCAGAGAAGGCGTGGCAGAACCCAGCAGAACAGGAATATTCAACATTTTTCCACGCACCACGGCGATATCTCTGGCAGAAAAACGAAAGCCTTCCTGCTGCTTGAATGACGCATCATGCTCTTCATCCAGAATTATCAAGCCCGGATTTTTTAGCGGCGTAAATAAGGCGGATCGCGTGCCCAATAAAATCGAGCATCCGCCCTGCTGCATTTTGAGCCAAGCAGTTTGCCGTTGCCGATCGGTTAGCTTGGAGTGTGAAACGACAATATTTACGGAAAAGCGCTGCCTGAAACGCTCTTCAAGCTGGGGGGTCAGGGTAATTTCCGGCAATAGCACCAATACCTGCTGACCCCGCTCCAGCACGGAGCGAATAATCTGCATGTAGACTTCGGTTTTGCCGCTGCCGGTAACGCCTTCCAGCAAAAAAACGCCAAATCGACCTAAACAGTCACATACCGCATCTATCGCCGCCTGTTGCTGAGGGTTGCATTGCAGAGCATCATTCTTAATCAAGGACAAAGTCCTATTCGCCCTGGAATCAGGCCGTGCAATCTCCAGCAATTGCTTGTCTATTAACTGCTTTACCGGAGACCGCCAGTTTTGATTCCATGCCGAAAGTTCTGTTTCGGACAAACCATTTTCGTTACGCTGGAATTTTTCCAACACGCTTTTTTGCTTAGGCGAACGCTTGAGCTGCTCACTGTCGATTAGTTTGCCTGATTCCGTCAGCGCATAGCGCTTTTCTGCTTGAACAACGGCTGATTTGCCCTGGCGCAGCGCCACAGGAAATGCAGCACTGAATACTTCACCCAGGGGATGATGATAATACCGGCTGGCCCAATGTAGTAGCCGCAAATCTTTAGCTGACAATAACGGTGTTTCGTCCAGAATCCGCTCGACCCGTTTTAATTTACCGGTATCCACGTCGCTATGCTGAACACACTCAACCAGAAATGCGACTTTTTTACCTTTACCAAAGGGAACTTCCAGCCGGATCCCCGGTTTGATATTAGCCAGCTCAATATTATCTGGAGCCAAATAATCAAACAGCCGATGAATAGGAATTGGAATGGCGACCCTGAAAATCAACTCTTTCCCGCTTTGCAACTTAGCCATAATTTTTGAATTATTTTTGATGTTTTAGGGCTAAGTCACTATACGGTTTAGACTATTTGAGTTACCCACAAAACCTGTGGACAACTCTGTGGAAAAGCGGTTTTTAACAATCCTTACTAACAGTTTTTATTACAGTTTTGTTACATTGAACATATTTAACGCACTAATTATTTTTACTTATTTTTCAATAACCTAATAAATAATACATGACAGCAAAAAGCTTTCGTGCTCCCTTTCGACTTTAACTCCGGTCTAATGTGCATAGATTAGTCGACGCCTGTGCGAAATTCATCAATATAGTTACAGGAAGAGCAGGTTTTTTCTTATTCTCATGCAACGATATGAAGCTGTGTAACCAGTATACTTTGACTGCTTAAAAGCGCAGAGTCGGAGTACTGCGCTCCCAATTTTAATGCGGCTTGATAAATTTAATGGTCATCCTGTCACTTTCACCGATAGCCAGATATTTCTTCCTGTCCTTATTTTTAAGCTTTAAAGCGGGCGGCAAAGTCCAGACACCTTCTGGGTAATTCTTGGTATCCTTTTTATTGGCAT
>JBAZTN010000314.1:0-2719 GCA_041661895.1 Methylobacter sp.
GTCTGCTGCATAGCCTGCTCGCGGGTTTTTCTGGGAAACTTCAAAACATCGCTGAAATGCTCAAAATAAATGACATGCTTGCCATGCTGCTTTAAACAAAACAAGGTATAAACAGGACATTTCAGTAATGAGGCCAGTATAAATGGGCCTTGCGGAAACAAGGCCTTGGCGCCAAAAAAATCGACTGTTGTTACACGCTGCGGATTGCTCACCGGCGTTCTGTCTGCCACGATAATAACTAATTCACCGTTATCGATTTTATCACTCAGTAACATTGAGGTGGCTGCGGTAATTTCAGTCACCTGAATCAGATTGAGCCTGCTTTTGTCACTATATTGACTGGTCAGGCGATTGAACTTTTCTGCATGTTTGGTATGCACGAGCACATTAATGCTGACGTCCCTATCCAGATAAGAAATTACCCGACAAATATCAAGATTACCCAGATGCGAGCCTAACAGGATAACGCCCCGCCCTTTCTCAAGCTCGGCGAATAATTCCTTACGTCCCTGATATTCCACATCATCCAGCGAAATAGCGCCTGCCCAGGCCGCCAGCTTATCGATAATGGCATTGGCAAAAGTAATGAAATGCTTGTAACTCCAGTAGAGGCTGCCATCAAATTTTAATGTAGGTGCAAAGCGCGCCACCTTGTTCAGGTAGGTCTGGCTGGCCTGTCTGGCTGGCTTATTGGTCAGCCAGTAATAAATCACCACAGGATATAAAAACAATTGCAGGACGGTACGGCCAAAAAGCAGATAGACGCGCAACAGGAAACGCATGCCCCATATTGTGCTCTGCTCTTCGATCTGCGCCCAATGTGTCGCTTTTTTCATCGCCAGTGCCTGACGAGTAACTGCGGAAAACGTGCCAGCATGCCGAAAAAAAGTCGGGCATGAGTTGCTGAGATCATGACATTGTCACGCCATAACTTGAAATGCGACACGCCATCGTAAGGGTACTGCACGGCAGTAGGAATATTGATGGCATCGACTCCCTGCCAGTATAGGCGCACGGCGATATCAACATCAAAATCCATGCGCTTGCCGATGGGGGTCGTACTGACCAGTTTATCCACTGCGTTTAGCGGATAAAGCCGGAAACCGCACATGCCATCGGCAATCGCAAACGACAGGGTATTTATCCAGACCCACAGATTGGTGAACTGCCGCCCGTAACGCCGGCTTTTGGGCGCTGTTTCATCAAAACACGGCTGGCCCAGAATCATCGCATCGGGGTTTAACCGGCTGGCTTCAAGAAACCTGGGTATGTCATTAAAGTCGTGCTGGCCATCTGCATCGATTTGTATGGCATGGGTAAATCCAAGACGAATAGCCTCTTTGAAACCAGCGATAACCGCCACACCTTTACCGCCATTTTCGGGACGGTTTAATAAGGTAATCCAGTCCGATTCCTGCCTGGCGCAGTCCGCCAGCACCAGGGAACAGTCAGTCGAGCTACCATCATTAATCAGCAGGCAAGGCAGCCCGTAAACTTTTAGTTTTTCTATTACCTTAGGAATGGCCTGCTCATGGTTATAAACGGGCACGATGATGCAGGCTTTCATCGTTTTTCCCCATAAACCATACGCCCCGAACTATGCACTCCCTGTTCCGAGCTAAAGTTAAACGATAGTTGCCCTGTGTTTGCTTCCCATTTAAGTGCCAGCTTAAGCTCATCTTCGGGCTGAATGATTTTTACAAATTTTATGATTTCCATTTGTGAAAACGGTTCATTAATGGCAAAAAACAGCTTTCCGAAATGCTCTGCCCAGGCTATTTGCACTACGCCGGGAAGGATAGGGAAACCATCAAAATGATCCGGGAAATAAACCAATTCAGCGGGAACTTTTACATCCAGTTCGACGCTGTCGTAAGTCGATGTAAAGCCATGCACCTGCGGGAATTTACGGCTTTCGGTATTCAACAGTTGCATTAACAGATGCTGTTCGACTTTCCCCTGAGCGGTCATGGGTATCCTGTCTGTAAACAACCATTTTCTGGGCAACACTACCGCCTCGAACCACTGGCTAAGAGCCGTGCGTATTTGTTTAATTAGCTGGTTTCTGCCCTTGGCTTCCAGCAGCTGCAAGCCATCCTGATTCAGGACAACAATCGCGCCGACGACATCCCTGCTCTTTTCTATCATTACCGTAAAAGCATCCGCTATCCAGGGCGTGTCCATTAGGCGGTGTTCCAGCTCGGTTAAAGACAGGCGTTTTTCTTCTATTTTGACTATCCGATCCAGCCGGCCTTGCAGGAGAAACCGGCCATCCTCTTGCAGGCTGATTTGGTCAGACAGCTGAAAACCATCACTATCTGATTCCGTTAAATAAGACGAATGCAGATACCAGCCCTCATCCGTGCGTGTCAGAGCCATGCCTTCGAATAGAGCCCACGGCGTAACCGGTTCTTCACCCTGCTGTCTCCAGGCGATCCCGCCGGTCTCGGAACTGCCATAGATTTCTATAACTGGCTGTCCGCTACAGGCCAGAACCTGTTGAGCCGCATTATGCTGTAAAGGCCCGCCGGAGCTGAAAATAGCATTTAAATTTGAGATCCTCTCCCAGGGCGAATCCTGATCGAGCCGTTTCAAATGTGCAGGACTGGCCACCCAATAAGCCGCATTTTGTATGCTGTTAACCAGCATCTCAGGATTGAGATAAATCTCGCTATGAAAACACCGTCCCGCTGACAACGGCCATAGCAGCCGAAACAAT
>JBAZTN010000315.1:0-2712 GCA_041661895.1 Methylobacter sp.
TACCGTGACTTGTGGTTGCGGCAATAAATTTGAGACAGGTTCTGTAATAGGTAAGGATTTGCAGGTTGAGGTTTGTTCTGCATGCCATCCTTTTTATACAGGAAAGCAACGCGTTGTTGATACTGCGGGTCGCGTTGATAAATTCCGTAAAAAATACGGCAAATAAGTTTTTACAGTTTTTATTTCGACTGATAATCAAAGTTTCGTCTGCTAGAGTTGCCTGCATTAAAAAGATGCAATGACAGTAAAAGATTATTCAGAGGGGTCGGTTGGACGGGCGGTAAAGATGTAAGCAATCTCAGTTAGCTTACTTCGCAAGCAAGAAGCTTAGTGTTGTTTGGTTGCGGTGCAAGTTCCATGAGATAAGGTTTGTTTGAAAAAAGCGCCTAATTTGTATGTTTATTACTAAGCAAAAAGCCGATGCAGCATTGTTGCATCGGCTTTTTGCTTTTTAGTTATTGGGGATTTGATATTGTACGTAACGCAAATAAGCTGGCGTGGGAGGAATGTTTGCGCGCGCTTGCAAATGGTTAATTTACATCTTCTAAGCCGGTTAACCCCTCAACAGACCAGTTGGCAAAGTCAAGAGAACCTTCTTCATTGTCGCCATTCTTATAATTGATTCGGCAAACATATTTTTTGGTGCTTGTGCTTGCAGTGGCGCTAGTGATGTCAATTTCAGCGTTAATAACATATTGGTAGTTTCCAATGCTCCATGCGTTAAGCGGCTTTGCCGGGAAGTTAATGGATACATCGGGATCAAGTATGGACTTAATGTAGGTATTGCAGTGTGCGTAAGCCAGTTCTGTTAAAGGTGTAGAGATGGAGGCCATGTCGCCCTTGTCTTTGCTGTCAACAAGAAATAAATCAGACTGAATAACCTTCTTAACTGCAGGCATGATAACTTCTTGCTGGATTAAAAATAAAGCGACTAAGCCGATGATAAGGGCAATAACGGGATACTTCTTCATAATAAATTGATTAATTTAGGGGAAAACCGGTTGAAAGGAATAGGTGAAATTCTAACAGAATTCAATGTGTTAAAAGTAGGGAAATTTAATAAGAAGGAGGCGGTAAAAATGAATTGTAATTGGTGTGTTTTTTGACTTGACAAGGTTGATTGAACTGGTAGACTGATCGCTCACCAAATTGACTTGGTTGCACTGGGTTCTTCGTTTTAATAAAGAATCGGGTGGGAAAATGGAGTTGTAACTAAAGACTCCTGGTCTTAAATAGACTGGGGATTTTATAATTTTTAGGAGGTAGAAATGGCAGCTACAACTGAATCAGTGAAAACTGATGCTGCGGAAGCACCGCTGTTAAATAAAAAAAATATGTTCGCAGGCGCTGCATTATATGTAGTGTTCTACGGCTGGGTTCGTTGGTATGAAGGTATCTATGGCTGGTCAGCTGGCTTAGATTCATTTGCACCTGAGTTCGAAACATATTGGATGAACTTTCTTTACATCGAAATGGTTCTTGAAATTGTAACTGCATCTATTTTGTGGGGTTACATCTGGAAAAGCCGTGACCGTAAAGTTATGTCAATTACACCAAGAGAAGAGTTAAGAAGACATATGACTCATTGGACTTGGTTGGTAATGTATGCTATCGCTATCTATTACGGTGCTAGCTACTTTACAGAGCAAGATGGAACATGGCATCAAACTATCGTTCGTGATACTGACTTTACACCAAGTCACATCATCGAATTCTATTTGAGCTATCCAATCTACATCATTACTGGTGTTGCTTCATTCCTGTATGCAAAAACAAGACTGCCAACTTACCAACAAGGTTTGTCAATGCAGTACATGGTATCAGTAATTGGACCTTTCATGATTCTGCCAAATGTTGGTTTGAACGAATGGGGTCACACTTTCTGGTTCATGGAAGAATTGTTTGTTGCTCCTTTACACTACGGCTTCGTATTCTTCGGATGGGCAGCTTTAGGTGTATTAGGTGTTGTTAATACAGAAGTTGGTGCGATATCTAAGCTTCTGAAAAAAGACTTAGCATAATATAAAGTCTTGGTTGTAATTACTATCTCCTCGCTGTTTCGTCTTTTTTCAGGATGAAACAGCATAGAGAAAGATAGTCATTAATAAAAATAATTTAAATCCTTTAGGAGGTAAGCTAATGAGCGCATCTCAATCAGCTGTACGTTCACGCGCTGAAGCAGTAAAAGTTTCACGCACGTTCGATTGGCTAATTCTGTTTACATTGTTCTTCGTTGTACTTGGTGGTTATCACATTCACTACATGTTAACTGGTGGTGACTGGGATTTCTGGACTGACTGGAAAGATAGACGTCTATGGGTAACTGTAGCTCCAATCGTTTCAATCACTTTCCCTGCTGCTGTTCAAGCTTGCTTGTGGTGGCGGTACCGTCTGCCTTTCGGCGCAGTTGTATGTATCTTAGGTCTGCTCTTAGGTGAGTGGGTTAACAGATATTTGAACTTCTGGGGTTGGACTTATTTCCCAGTAAACTTCTGCTTCCCTTCAAACCTGATGCCAGGTGCGATTGTTCTTGATGTTATTTTGATGCTGTCAGGCAGCATGACATTGACTGCAGTACTTGGTGGTTTAGCATGGGGTCTGTTGTTCTATCCAGGTAACTGGCCAATCATTGCACCATTGCACGTTCCTGTTGAATACAATGGCATGATGATGACTCTTGCTGACTTACAAGGTTATCACTGCGTAAGAACT
>JBAZTN010000316.1:0-2278 GCA_041661895.1 Methylobacter sp.
GATGCCATCTAGGGTTGGCTTTGCTGAATGTAAGGCATTGAAGCCCATCATTGGTTTGTGATTTTTTTAATCTTCCAGAATTTCTTCAAGGTCTCGATAGGAAACGGCATACGAACATAGAAAAAAACGGCGTGGAAAATAATATCTTTTGGAAAGTGAGCACCTTTAAAACCGATCATCGGCCATATGGTTCTTAAAAAAATGGATACATCTCGATTTTACAAATTTTGCGATAGAACCCCCTTCTCCGCATTCGACTAATTAGCAATTTCAGCCCGCTTTAATACTTCGCTCTGATTATCAATACCGGCATTTGCAACAACAGTTACCAAGATAATAGTTAATATCTGTTACAATCAAACTGTTTCGGCCAACAACTTTCGTGATTCTTATGAAACAAACGCTTGCGACATGTGCGCTACTTCTTATTTCTTTAATGCATACAGCTCAATCCGAAGAAATTGGCTGCATCACGACGGCGTGGAAGCTGATCGGCGCAAACCATAAGGTCTGCGTACAGGCTTTTGATGACCCCAAGGTTCAAGGCGTCACCTGCCATATCAGCCAAGCTCGCACCGGAGGCATCAGCGGAACGCTGGGTGTAGCTGAAGATCCCTCTCAATTCTCAATTGCCTGTCGACAAGTGGGACCAATTACTATCAATGGTAAGCTACCGGAGCAGGAAACTGCATTCAGTGAAGATACCTCTTTACTGTTTAAAGAAACGCGCGTGACTCGCCTGTTTGACACTAAACGTAATACCTTGGTTTATGTCGCCATCAGCCGCAAGCTCATCGAAGGGGCTCCCGCAAACAGTATCTCTGCAGTTCCGATAATGCCATGGGTTGGGCATTAGTTGTAGATATACAGGGGAAATTTTGTCATCTTATAAGAGGCAACATTCCATCTCCTTCGTAGTTGTCCCTGCACTAACATGGATGCAGTGTGCACATCTGCAGGCCGCATATCTGGCCAACTAATATATCTGGAATTTATGTCTGCCCACGTACTGCAATCTTTATGACCTCTGTTCCTTTATTTCTTACCACCCCGCATCCTTGCAGCTACTTGGAGGGTGAGCAAGCGCAATCCGCATTTGTTGCACCCTCATTTAGACTTAATACTGCCATTTACTCGCAACTTATTGCTCATGGTTTCAGACGTAGTGGTGATGACGTTTACTGCCCCCATTGTGCGCAGTGTTCACAATGCGTTCCGGTGCGATTACCCGTTGCGCAATTTAGACCCAGTCGCAATCAAAAGCGTTGTTTGCAAAAAAACCAGCAAACCACCGCACTAATCAAACCCGCTGTCTTCAAACAGGCCCATTATGACCTTTATCTGCGCTACCAAAATCAACGCCATGCCGGGGGTAACATGGCAAACTCCAGCCCCGATGAGTATATTAATTTTTTAGGAAGTTCATGGTGCAACACCCAATTTATAGAATTTTATATTGCCGATGAACTTGCGGCTGTTGCAATTGTAGACTGCCTTGATAATGCTCTCTCTGCCGTTTATACCTTCTTTGACCCCAAATTTTCCGGCTATAGCCTCGGCGTTTATGCTGTGCTATGGCAAATAGAATACGCACAAAAACAGGGTCTGGAGTGGTTGTATCTAGGCTTTTGGATTGCCGACTGTCAAAAAATGAACTACAAAAATCAATATCAGCCTCTACAAGGACTTATTGACCAACAGTGGAATATTTTAAAAATATAAGGTTAAAAAGCGCATGAACATTCCTCAGCAATTTATGAAATGAACAGATTGACATCAAAATGTAATCTTTATTATTCGTATTGCGTATGAATGACTGGAAAAATAGTGTCCAATATTTATTACTTTTCATTTTTAGCGAGTTGGATATAACGGATAACCATAGACTCCAATGACTCTTTTGTTATGCCGAATTCAATTTAGAACGGTCACTTAATGTCCCCAATCATTCGATTCGATCAAGTATCGGTCACTACCCATGAAAAAACGATTCTATCCAATATCAGCTTTGCGCTATTTTCAGGAGATAAAGCTGTGTTATCTGGTAAATCCGGTTCTGGTAAAAGTAGTGTACTGAGGACCTTGCTGGGACTCCACCCTCTAACACTCGGCACGGTTTACTTTCAGGAAAAACCGCTAACTCCAACATCCGTTCAAACCATTCGAAGCTGCACCGCTTACATAGGGCAAGAACCGATATTGGGTGCCGAAAATGTGCGGGAAGCGCTGCTACTACCTTTTCAATTTAAAACACATCGTGATCATCGACCTACACAAG
>JBAZTN010000316.1:2288-2709 GCA_041661895.1 Methylobacter sp.
CCTGAAGACATTTTAAATAGGGACAGCAGCCGCATTTCCGGAGGAGAAAAACAGCGTATTGCGCTGGCTCGTGGGCTGTTGTTGGGCAAAAAACTCTATCTGCTGGACGAGGTAACCAGCGCACTGGATGCGGAAAGCAAACAAGCCGTGTTCGATGTTTTCTCCGATCCTCATCTGACTGTTCTTTCGGTAGCTCACGACCCTGAGTGGTTGGAACGCTGTGGTATTATTTTTGAACTTGAAGCAGGTCGATTGATCCAGGTAAAGGGCAATGAAAACACTTGATATTGAGTTGCCACAGATGGCGCTTCTCTACGGCCTCAGTTTGCTACCTTGGTTACTGCTCTGGTTGATTGGTCTGCGCTTGAGTCGAGATATTGGTATCAGCATTCTGCGTATGAGTATCCAGTTAGCACTGGTT
>JBAZTN010000317.1:0-2691 GCA_041661895.1 Methylobacter sp.
CACCAAGGGTTGGCCGGAGGTGTAATAGGCAGTGTTTTCGGCTATGAACTGGGTAGCGGAGACCCTCTTGCTACTGGGCTTGGCGCAGCAGCAGGCTCTTTCTTAGGCAACGGGGTGGGCGACGGAAGATGGTAATCCCATTCGTTATGAAATATTGGGCTAACTAATCACCTACAAGCAAGGGAGTTCAGCGCGGATTATCAGGCTGAACTCCCTTAACCTTCATTCAACCGGTCTCCGGCAGAAAACCCGGCAAAATCATCCGTTAAATAGTTGAAATTTGCTCCAGCACCTGAATTTACCAACACTTTTCCGGTACATCCCAACTCAATCATCCCGTGACATGAGCAACTTTTCGATGAGCTCGAGAAAACGCGGTATGTGGATAGGCTTGGCCAGATAATCTACAAAACCGGCGGCCAGACCTTTTTTTATGTCACACTCCATGGCGTTGGCGGAGATAGCAATCACCGGAATATCAGCGGTGACAGGATCATTTTGCAAATGGCGCAAAGCCTCGAAACCATTCATGCTGGGCAGGTTGATATCAAGCAAAATAAGATCGGGGTGATGCATTCTTGCGATTTCCAGCCCCAGTTCAGCGGTACGGGCATCAAGCATCTTCAGGCCTGTATGTGTGGAGATAATTTTCTGTACTAAACGCAGATTGGCAGTATTATCTTCAATATAAAGCAGTGTACGCTCTGCGACGTAACTATTCTGCGTTATTTTGGTCTCGTCGGAAAAAACTGATGGAACGCTAACTGCCGCTTCAACGACAGACAATTCGACCCAGAAAGAGCTGCCTTCATCGACAACGCTTTCCACACCTATTGTGCCATCCATCGCTTCAACAAGGCGTTTGGACAGCGCCAGTCCAATGCCGGCACCCTCGATGCCATCATAGGCCGATTCTATCCGTTCGAAAGGTTTAAACAGACGAGGCAAAGCATCGGCTGGAATGCCGCGCCCGCTGTCACTCACCATAATTCTGGCTCTGCCCTCTCGCACAGGTCGGCTGGCAATCTGGACACTACCCGCCTTACGGTTGTATTTGATGGCATTGGATAACAGATTTAGCAGCACCTGCCGCAGACGCAAACGGTCGGCCTGAACGATGCAGGCACTATCGATATCCAGTGTCAGTTTGATCTGATACTCGGCGAACAAAGGCTGTAGCAATGTCATGCATTCCTTGGCCAACGGCAGTATTTCCACCGGCTCCAATGAAAGATGAATCCGGCCGCTCTCGATGCGCGCCAGATCCAGCACCTCATTGATCAGTTCCAGCAGATGCTGTCCGGCATGGCGAATCTCTTGTACGTTATCAATCTGATCGGGAGTAAGCGGGGACTCCTCATCAGTCTCAAGCAATTGCGAGAACCCCATAATGGCATTCATCGGTGTACGCAGTTCATGACTCATACGCGAAAGAAATTCGGACTTGGCGTTGTTAGCTCGCTCAGCTTCTTCCTTGGCAATTAACAACAGTTCAGTACGCTGTTCCACACGCTGTTCAAGCTCTTCGTTAAGCTGCTTAAGCGCCCGCTCTGCCTGCTGGAGTGCGGTCACATCCTGCACGGTACCCACTGACCGGATCGGCTTGCCATCCGCGTCGAAATCCGTCGCGCAACGCTCATGAACCCACTTGATGCGTCCGTCACTCATGAGTAATCGGTGAGTGATTTCGTAAGGCATCCGATTCTCCAACGAGTCCTGGTAGGCTTGATTCACACTATCGCGATCGTCGGGGTGAATAGCGTTAATGAAGGCTTCGTAAGTTGCACTAAACCGACTCTTGTCGATCTCAAACAGGCGGAAGATTTCATCAGTCCATAACAGCTCTCCGGTCAGCAGATTCAGCTCCCAACTACCCACTTTGGCGATGCGCTGGGCATCATTAAGTCGCTCTGCACTGGTTTGCAACGCCAGTTCCATGCTCCTGCGCACAGTAACATCCAGGCCGATAGAAATTAACCCCGTGATATTACCCTGCACATCGCGCATAGTCTGGTCGTTCCATTCGATCTCCCGCCGTTCGCCGCTACGGATGACTATGGGATTGATGTTGCCTCTCGTTGGCACATCGTGCGTAGCTTTCTGGAACAGTGCACGTATCGAGTCCTGATCCTGTTCAGGCAGGAAGGTAGTGAACCAATCCTTGCCCTTGATCTCGTCGAGCCGGTAACCGGAAAGCTGCTCAAAATAAGGATTGGCGTGCTGAATAATTCCCTGGGTGTCAAGCAACAGAATGATCACTGGCGCAGTCTCAATCAGGCTTGCAGCAAAATCGCGCTCACGTTGCAACGCCTTTTGCGCTTCATGTTCCTGTTTCAAGGCAAGCGTGAGATCGCTGGTGCGCTGCTCGACCCGTCGTTCAAAACCCGCATAGGAGGATTGCAAATGCTCAGCCATGTCATTGAAAGAAACAGCCAGTTGGCTCAGTTCGTCCCGCCCCACAACAGACACACGTTGATCGAGCTTACCGCTAGCAAAATCCTGTGCGCTGTGGCTGAGGCTTTTCAATGGAGTAACAATACGCCGACCAAGCAGAAAAGCGCCTAACATGGCGGCGACTAGAGCCAAACTGAGGATGATCAGAGCGTAACTACGCATACGGTAAACCGGGGCAAGCACTTCCTCTGCATCCATTTTGACTACCATGCCCCAGTTCATGCGAGGCAGATAACC
>JBAZTN010000318.1:0-2686 GCA_041661895.1 Methylobacter sp.
TGAAAGCGCATCATGAGCTGCATCATGAGCAATGTTATTGGCCTTGGTTAATTGATCCAGCCTGAAACTGGGTCTTCCCTCTTCATTGACCGGCCATATTATGCCTTCAGGACGTAATGCTCTCGCCGCCCTAACCACATCGATGATATCCCAGCGGGAATTACCATTCTGCCATTCCCGTGCGTAGGGATCATAGAAATTACGGTAAAGGCAGTTGCGGGTGACTTCATCGTCAAAACGAAGACTGTTGTAACCGAGAGTACAGGTATTTGGCTGAGATAACTGCTCATGTATCAGGCGAATAAACTCTGCTTCACAAACCCCTTTCTGTTCAGCAAGCTGAGGGGTGATGCCTGTAATTAAACAGGCATCTGGGTGAGGAAGACAATCTGCCGCTGGCTTGCAATAAACAACCAGTGGATCGTCTACAATATTAAAGTCATAATCGGTACGAATGCCGGCAAACTGAACTGGCCTGTCTTTTCGTGGGTCTGTACCGAATGTTTCGTAGTCATGCCAATAAAAGGTATGTGAATTACCCACTGTTTTAATCGTAATGAATTGAAGCCAAAGCCCTTAATACATCAGTGCGACTGACAATTCCTACCAAGTCAGTATCCTGAAACACTGGAAAACTTCTGATTGGAGACTGCTGAAATTGTTCAGCCAGATCTACGATACTGGAATCAGCATTGACGCTAATGGTTTCTGAAGTCATAAATTCGCCAACCTTTCCGCTCATGCTTTGATTGTAGGCACTCTCCAGAACAACTCGCATAACATCTTTTTCAGAAAACATTCCTAGCAAGTGTCCGCGCTGATCAACAACAGGAGCACTGGTTATTTTATGATCCAGCAATTTCTTCACTGCATCAATTACATCAGTATCTTTAGTAAGTGTAACCAATCTTTTCGACATATACTCTGCAACAGTAATTTTCGCCAGCATAATGAACTCCTCGTTGTTGTTTATTATAAATGGACTGCTGACTTACAAGTCATCCTTGACTGCTTACGCTTAGTTTAAACGTTTCCTTCAGCTTCCATTTTCTTTCTTTTATCACACTTTTCTACGCAAACACAATTCCCATTGTTTACTCCGCCGCATGATCCTTTGATAGCGCGTCTGCCAAAAATAACGCCTATCGCCATAATCGCAATAACAAAAGCGATAAAAACAAAAGTCACTAAAAAATAAATCATGATATCACCTCGTAAAGTAGATAAAGGCTGACGTACTGTTTTCGTCAAGCCCTGCATCAATATTAATAATACTGGTTTATGGTACTGCACTGCAAATTAATAACTTTCATCGGGCAAGCTCCATAACTGCATTTGCTCATTAATAATAAAGACCGACAATAAAAAAACGAGGAGCAGGTCAAGCCATACTCCTCGTCTATTCATTAACCAGAACTTTCATCTTCCCCAAAATAAGGTTTCGAGGAGATGGAAGCCTAATTAACCGCCAAAGTCATCCAGGAAGATATTCTCTGGCTCAACTCCGTTCTCCAACAGCATATTGATCACGGAAGAGTTCATGATTGGAGGTCCACACATGTAGAACTCGCAATCTTCTGGAGCCGGATGGTTTTTAATGTATTCTTCAAACAGAACATTATGAATAAATCCGGTATAACCTTCCCAGTTATCTTCTGGTAACGGATCAGATAGGGCGACATGCCATTCAAAATTATCATTTTCTTTGGCCAGCATGTCGAAATCTTCTACATAGAACATTTCACGTTTACTACGTGCACCATACCAGAAGGTCATTTTACGCTTGGACTTCAGTCTGCGTAATTGATCAAAGATATGCGAACGCATCGGTGCCATACCTGCACCACCACCGATAAAGACCATTTCATTTTCTGTGTCTTTAGCGTAGAACTCGCCGTAAGGTCCAGAAACAATGCATTTATCACCGGGTTTCAGGTTAAATATATAAGAAGACATGATGCCTGGCGGTACACTTTCAGGCGCACCTGGAGGTGGTGTCGCAATACGTACGTTCAGCATGATTTCTTTTTCTTCTGGATAACTCGCCATCGAATAAGCACGTAAGGTAGGCTCTTTTACATCTGAAACATAACGCCACAAATCGTATTTGTCCCAATCTTCACGGAACTTATCTTCAACATCAAAATCAGTATATTTCGCAACATGCGGGGGACATTCAATCTGAATGTAACCGCCGGCGCGATATTTGATTTCTTCACCTTTAGGCAATTCCAGAACGAGTTCCTTAATAAAGGTGGCAACGTTGTGGTTTGATTTAACAGTGCACTCCCATTTCTTAACGCCAAAAACATCGTCTTCGACTTCAATGTTCATGTCATGTTTTACAGTGACTTGACAGGAAAGACGTTCGCCTTCAGCAGCTTCACGCTTAGAAATGTGTGACAATTCAGTTGGCAGAATCTCGCCGCCGCCTGAAAGCACCTTGACTTTACACTGACCGCAAGTCCCGCCACCACCGCATGCGGATGACACAAACAAGCCGTTGTCAGCCAATGCAGTTAATAATTTTGACCCTGCAGGCACATGAACTTTCTTCTCATCATTGATCAGAATTTCAACATCCCCCGCAGCAACCAATTTGCTTTTGGCGCCGATAATAACAAAGACCAGCGCAATCACAAAAGCTGTGAAAATAATAATCCCTAATGCAATTTCCAGCATTACG
>JBAZTN010000319.1:0-2686 GCA_041661895.1 Methylobacter sp.
TCCGCTATTGTCTTACGGCTTTTGGCTAAGCGATGAATTTAAAGGCATCGCGGCAGGCATCTCAATTTTCCTGTTCGGCATGCTGTCTCTGGAGCAAGGATTCAAATCCTTTACCGGCGGCTTACTTGAGCGGATATTGCAAAAAACCACTGACACCACCTGGAAAAGCTTCGGCTTTGGCTTTATATCATCTACCTTGATGCAATCCAGCGGCTTGGTTTCAGTCATCACCATTTCATTCTTGAGCGCGGGCTTGCTTGATTTGGTCGCCGGTATCGGCATTGTTTTTGGCTCCAATCTGGGCACGACTACCGGCGCATGGCTCATCGCCGGTCTGGGGCTGAAAGTTAATATTGCCACCTACGCCATGCCCCTGCTGGTTTTTGGGGTTCTGTGCATTTTTCAGGGCGGTAAACAGTTAAAAGGCATAGGCTATATCCTGACCGGTCTTGGCTTTCTGCTCCTTGGCATACAATACATGAAGGAAAGTTTTGAGCATGTCGAAAATTCCATCAACCTGGCAAACTACGCCATGCCCGGTATCAAAGGACTACTGATCTATACCGCTATAGGGATTATTGTCACCGTTATCATGCAATCCAGCCATGCCACCATGCTATTAACGATTACTGCAGTTTCTGTGCACCAAATTACTTATGACAATGCGCTGGCGCTGGTAATAGGCGCCAATATTGGCACAACCGCCACAGCGATCATTGCTTCTATTGGCGCCAAAATTCAGGGTAAACGCCTGGCAGGCTCACATCTGTTAATTAACCTGTTTACCGGAATCTTTGTACTGCTTTTTATTAAACAATTCACCATCGCTGTTGACATGATCAGCGCAGGTTTAGGAATTGCCATCAAGGACAACGCCATGAAACTGGCAACATTCCATAGCCTGTTTAATCTTACAGCCATTATCATACTGTTGCCGTTTATTAATCAGATAGCTACCTTCATTGAAAAAATATTAATAGAAAAACGTTCCAATATGTTTCAGCCAAAATACCTGGACTCATCTGCCATGAATTTCCCTGAAACGGTAGTTGAGGCAGTCAGACTTGAAAGCATCCACTTATATGAAAATGCCATCCATATTATTCTGCATACTTTTGGCTTACATAAACGCGACCTCCTCTCAGATAGCGCCTCCCTCAAGCAACTCATAGCACAAAATAACGCTCCAATTGACTACGATATTGATGCCAGTTATGAAAAGAGGATAAAGGGCATTTACAGCGCCATCATTGCCTTTATCAGCCAGGCCAGATTCTCATGGGAAATGGAACAGTCTTCTCAACTTTCCTGGCTGCGTGATGCCAACCAAAATCTTGTAGAGGCCATTAAAGACACCAAACACTTGCAAAAAAACTGGACTCGATTCCGGGTATCAACGAATCAAGCCATCATAGATGAATATAAAAAAATTGCTTACCAGATAGTCTTACACCTCCAGCAAATTGAAAACTTCAGGCATAAAATTGAAGAAAACGAATTGCCGTTGTTATCGTTGGATGCTCTAAAAGCAACCATTGAAGACGACGACATGCAGATGAATCGTGCCATTGAAACATTAATCAGAGAACAAAAAATAACCCCTGAAACCGGTTCTTCTTTAATCAATGACAGCGCCTATATGCGCCACATCAAGAAAAACCTGCTTAAAACTGCCGAAACACTGTTTATACGCAGTTACACCGGCGCAGCCAAAGCTGAACAACAATTAACACTGAATGACGCAGAAATTAAAGATGTTATTCATACAATGGATACGCAATAACTCAAATCTCGAGTCATCCGTGCATCGTTCAACTAAACACAGTTATACTTTACAGAACCTTCTTTATCTGCCAATTAACCAGCCATGAAAAAAGAAAAGTTACTCCACAAATTACAGGCCTTTTTTGACACGGACAACCACAAAAAAAGGCAACATATCAATGAGTTAAAAAAAATCCTGATTAAGCTCAAGAAAAAAGAGCGAAAAATCGCTCACACCCTTTCACAGGCTGACGATGATTGCTTAATAAAGCAATATCAAACTGAACTGGAAATCATCCGGATACAACGAATGAAAGGCATCGAAATATTGCAACAGCTTAAAGATCGTAAAAAAACCAAAAAAACAATCCCCCAACCGCAGCCTTAAAAAAAGCAAAGTTCCCTATTCCAGAGGGAAATATTTTCACCACAGACCGACTCAAAAGTACTCGACCTGTCACGGTCGAACAATGGAAATTCCGATATTTATTGACGCATAGCTATGCTGTTTCCAATATAATATTCCTATCAAATTAGTCATAAATTATTTCCATCATTCCCCCAACTCTTAATTATTTGTTACGAGCCGCGCATGCATCTTGAAATGTTTTTATCCGTTTTTATCTTAATGCTGATTACATCAGGCATTAATTTATTGGACATCAAAACTCGCCTAGCCCATAAAATGTTGGTTAACAGCGGAACACGTTTGCTCAAGATTTGCCAATTACTAAAGATATCGACTCTCTCAAAATACAGCGCATTTCTTATTGCCTTATTTTTACCTTCCTTATCAATGGCGGCCGATGAAGTGACCACTACAGGTTCAGTGCATCCATTGGATCTGACTCAGCACTGGTCCGGTTATATGGCCCTGATAGTTTTTGCTGTTGCCTACATCCTTGCTATGACCGAAGAGGTG
>JBAZTN010000320.1:0-2669 GCA_041661895.1 Methylobacter sp.
GCGGCAGTTTGACCGTGGTGGGTTCATCGGCGGGTGTCATGGCCATGTCCATCGACAAAAGCTATACTTTCGCCACCCACTTACGATTCCTGCCGGCAGTGCTGGCCAACTTCCTCGGTTCTTTTGGATTCTGGTATCTGCAATTCCAGGTGTTGCATTGGGTATAACTCTTCTTTAAAAACAGAGCAGCACTTAGCCCATTTCTTGCTGATTTTTTCTCCTATTCAATATTTGCCATGTCGACAAGCCCGCAGAATCATTCCAAACAACCAGTAACCGTTTTAGCGCTAAGCGCAATCGGTGTTGTATTTGGTGATATTGGCACCAGCCCCTTATACGCCGTTAAAGAAATCTTCGGCAGTCATTTGCAAATTGACAAACTCCATGTACTGGGCGTGCTTTCCCTTATTTTTTGGGCATTAACGCTGGTGGTTACAACCAAATATGCCACTTTTATTATGCGTGCCAATAATAAAGGTGAAGGCGGCATCATGGCGCTAATGGCTTTGGCCCTGCAAAGTGCTAGGGATAATCCGAAAAAATCACGCTTTATCATTACCATTGGTTTGCTCGGCGCCGCCTTGTTTTACGGTGACGGCATTCTTACCCCCGCAATTTCAGTATTAAGCGCGGTCGAAGGCTTGCAAATCGTTACGCCTACCTTGGGGCATTATGTAGTACCGATTACCATTGCGGTGCTCTTCGCTCTCTTTATTTTGCAGGCTAAAGGAACAGGCACCGTCGGGAAAATGTTTTCACCCATCATGTGTCTCTGGTTTGTTACTTTGGGCGGTCTTGGTGTAATTAATATTAGCAACGCTCCTGGCGTACTGGTTGCGGTTAACCCTTATTACGGCATTCATTTATTGATGGAATTGGGATGGCACAGTTTTTTAATTATGGGGGCGGTGGTATTGGCAATAACCGGCGCTGAAGCGCTTTATGCCGACATGGGACATTTTGGCCTGAAGCCCATTCGCTACGCCTGGTTCAGCTTTGTTTTCCCTGCCTTATTACTCAACTATTTTGGACAGGGAGCGTTACTCCTTGAGCACCCTGAGGCTATAAAAAATCCATTCTATTTGCTTGCACCGGCATGGGCGATGTATCCGCTATTAATTTTGGCAACATTATCGTCAGTCATTGCCTCTCAAGCAGTAATATCCGGCGCATTCTCAGTCACAAGACAAGCCATACAACTGGGATACTGTCCTCGCATGGATATTTTACACACTTCGGGTTATGAAGTGGGACAAGTGTATATTCGTGCGGTTAACTGGTTACTGATGGCTTCGGTATTTGTCGTGGTATTGAGTTTTCAGTCTTCATCGGCACTCGCTTCTGCTTATGGAATTGCCGTTACCGGTACCATGATTGTCGATACTGTTTTGGCATTTATCGTCATTCAAGGGCTTTGGCAATGGAAAAAATCGGTTAGCGTTACCTTTTTGACGACTTTTCTAACCATAGATTTTTTGTTTCTTTCTTCTAACAGTTTAAAAATACCATCTGGCGGCTGGTTACCCTTGGTTATCGGAACTGTGCTGTTCTTAATGATGACCACATGGATTAAGGGCCGTGCCTTGTTGGCGGAATATTTGGATGAGAGGCGTCTGCTGTTTGAGGATCTGGAAGTTAAGATAACAAATCATCAGCCCGTAACTGTTAAAGGTTCAGCCATTTATCTGGCTAAAAGCCTGCATGGCGTACCGCAGGTATTTTTACACAATTTTGAGCATAACCATGTACTGCATGAACAAATTGTTATATTGACCATTGTCACTAAAGATGTGCCCTACGTTGATGTAGCACACCGGATCAAGGTTCGCGCATTTGGCAATAATCAGAATTTTTACCGGGTAAAACTTTACTATGGTTTCCAGCAAAGTCCTGATGTAAGACAGGCTTTAGAACAGTGTACTCAAGAAGGATTGAACATCGATTTCAATCAGGCATCGTTTTTTATCGGTAGTGAGCGAATCTCTTTCCGGAAAAAAAGCCCCATGCCTCAATGGCGCAGACCCTTATTCAGGTTTTTATTCCACAATGCTTCAAGCGCGATAGAATTTTTCAAAATTCCCATCGAGCGTGTCATTGAGCTGGGTATCCGCATCGAACTTTAGCCGCGCAAAGAATGCCTTCTGCTTGGTAAGCTAGCTATTTACTGAGGGCTACCCAGGAACTGTGTTTCCACAAATGACCGATAGATAGGCCACCATCATCTAACGTGAAACCTTCGCTTTTATTATCAGGATCAAAATCAAATACGCTTATACCGCGTTTAAATTCTCGTCATCATAAAACCGGTGTTTTTTCCAACCAACAAATTTGTTATCGTAAAATGGCATGTCATTATCAATTGCAAACTCATAACAGCTTCTGAACAGACGGGCCGTACGAAATGCATGCAATTCATCATCTGCTGTGACTTTTTCTACATTGCCAACCTGAAAGGTTTTATTTCTGGATTTGCCGTTGCTGACCCAAAATACGGTGTAGCACAGATAGCTTTTATCTTTACGGTGATCATATTTGATGGTTCTGGATACACCAGTGACGCCTGTCGTGGTTTTGTTCTTGGGCGGCTTAAGAAAGCGTGTTTTACTACCCTTTAAAACGACCAGCATTTGGTCACGCCAGGTAATTGCGGCCTTCAAAGACTTGCCTTT
>JBAZTN010000321.1:0-2616 GCA_041661895.1 Methylobacter sp.
AGTCGGCTATATTTAAGATTAACCTTTTCCATTACTTCAGCCAAAAACCGCGCCACTACGGCATCGTCCAGGTTCTCTGAGGCCGACTCCACATAATCCTCCAGCTCACTAACGGCATCAGCATCAACAATCTCCTCAAGCAACGCGGCTGCCTCCGTTGCATTCATGACTGAAACAAGTTCGTCTGCCGACAAATCCTGTTTCAATACCATCTGTAACACATCAACAGCCTGCACTATTTCCTGAACAGTATCATTGACGGCCTGAAATAATGTTAGATTTTCGGTGAACTCAAGAAATTCAGTCACTGCCTTTTTGAGCTCATCCAATCGAAGCTCGCATTTTGCCTTAAATGTTTGTTGCATATTGATATCCAATTCACAAAAAGGATTTACCGACTATATTTGGGTTTTAAATTTATCAACCAATCCCGTAGTTCTCTCAACTTTTTGCCTGACTGTCGCATTAAAAACAGCCTCATCGGCAACCAGCCTGATCGTTTGCTTTGCTCTGGTAATTGCCGTGTACAGCAATTCTTTTGTTAACACAGGATTGATGGCTTCGGGAAGTACTATTAACACTTCCTCAAATTCAGAGCCCTGACTTTTATGTATGGTCATCGCAAAAACGGTTTCGCACTGAGATACACGTGGGGGCAAATATTTTTTGACACTGCCATCCGCGCGCTGAAAAAACACCATTAACTTTCCAGCCTGTTCTTTATCAGGCATACAAAGTCCGATATCGCCATTATACAGATGCATAGTTGCGTTATTTTGGGTGACCATGACAGGACGACCCGCATACCATAACCCGGACAAGTTGATCAGCTTTTGCTCAGCAAGCCTTTGCTCAACCCAGTAATTAATGTCGGCGACACTGTTTTTCCCCTGCCGGTTGGAACATAGTACCTGAAAGCGGCTGAAAGCACGGTAAATCTCATCAAATCCGGCTCCGACCTTAATCAGCCGCAAATATTCCACCTGCTGCCCGGCCACATAATCAACCAGATCCTGGTCCAGCACCGAACTGTTTTCATCATCGCCTTGCAAAACCTGCCAGGCAACGTCTTCCTGCTGAAGATTGACTGCTTCTGCCAGTTTTTTTATATTCTCATCAAACCGGTGCGATTTTTTAAGCTCAAGCGTATGTTCCGGCAATGCTGCTGTTAAATCAGCCAATACCGCCCCGGATTCAACCGAGGCCAATTGATCCTTATCACCCAGCAAAATCAATCGTGCTCCCGGCTTCAATGCATCAAGCAATTTACTCATCAACGCCAGATCAACCATTGACGCCTCATCAACCACAATCAGATCATAGACCAATGGCTTATCTGCATTGTGCCGAAAATAAGGGGATGGCGGCTTTGCACCTAATAACCGGTGCAAGGTTGTTACGGTTTCCGGAATGTGCTTTTTTATCGATTCCGAACATGGCAGCGCGGATTTGTTAGAACCAATTGATTCCTGAAGGCGCATTGCAGCTTTCCCCGTCGGCGCTGCCAACGCGATATGCAGCGGCTCGTCTGCCAGTTCCTGCAGCACTGCCAGAATCTTGACCACCGTCGTTGTTTTGCCCGTACCCGGCCCCCCGGTAATAATGCTGAAAGTCTGCTTGACTGCCATTTTCGCGGCCTCACGCTGATCATCGATTTCACCAACAACAGGCTCAAAATAACGATCCAGCATGGCATCCAGCATTTCAACCGAATGACTTACCTTGGTCATCGCCCTAATCTGCATCGCCAGTCGGTTTTCATAAAACCAGTAACGGTGTAGATACAAGCGGTCCTGCTCAACAACCAAGGGTAGCTTGCCCGTCTGCTGACCGGACAAAACAGCCAGCCCCGAAGCAAGCACCAATGCCCGAGCTTCCTCATCTATTTGAATACAGCTGTGTCCCTGGTTTTGCTCATACGACACGGACATCACTATGTTTTCAAAAGCCTGTCTTTGCGCTGCATCAATAGTTGCTCTCTGGCTCAGAAAACGGGCGAAGGCAACATCCACCCGACTAAATGATCTGTCTTCTGCTTGCGCTCCTGCATCGTCTAGCATTGATTCCCTCCAAACAATGCTGCCAACGCCTCGACTCTCTCCAAGTCAGGCCTGTCCTGATAAACTCCGCTCATAGCCAACTCTGGCTGCATGCCGCGCACGAACAGATATCGCACACCGCCAAAATGCATTTCATAGTCGTAATCGGGCAGGCGTGTCAGTAAATAACGATGCAGCACCAGGGTATAAATCCAGTATTGCAGTCCGTAATTATGTTCGCGCATGGCATGGATCAAGGTCTCGTAACCGTAATCCGGCAAACCGTTGGTTTTATAGTCCATCACATAATAGCGGCCATCATATTCACAAATAAGGTCTATAAAACCGGTGAGATAGCCGCACATTTGCTTGGTAGTCAGGGCTTGAAAAGCGGGGGTATCCTTCAAAATCCGGTTGATTTGACTGGCATCCATAGACTGCATGGACAAATAAAACGGCATTTCCTTTAAGCACTGTTTTTCCGCCAGATTCATCAGGCAAAACGCGGAATCCTTGTCTGACAGGGGCGTTTCGACGACTGCCTGCAAAAGCTCGTCAGGCATTTCCGGCCGATCAA
>JBAZTN010000322.1:0-2576 GCA_041661895.1 Methylobacter sp.
CATGGCCTTCCCGCCAATCTTTCCGGTGCCAATGCCGAACAGGCCATGCTCAATCATGGCTTCAAGGCCCTGCAAATAGCGGTATCCGCCTGGACGGCAGAAGCCCTTAAATTGACCATGCCCGCCAGCGTCTTCTCCCGCTCGACCGAATGCCATAACCAGGACAAAGTCAGCATGGGCACCATTGCAGCCAGAGACTGCATCCGCATACTGGAATTAACGGAGCAGGTTGCAGTCGCGGTATTGTTGGCTGTTGTTCAGGGCGTGGAATTGCGCGGCAATGTGGAGGCGCTAAGCCCGGCTCTGCAAGATACCATTGAACAAGTGCGGGAACACAGCCCGTTTTTAAGCGCTGACCGGGCATTGGAACAGGAGCTGCGGCTTTGTCTGGGATTGATACGCAAACAGCATTGGCATCTTTATGACTAAAGGCTTTCACCGCACCTCAATCGATATAAAAATCCCCTTCCACGATGTCGACATGATGGAAGTGGTCTGGCACGGGCATTACGCAAAATATTTTGAAATTGCACGCTGCGCATTGCTGGAAAAGATCAATTACAACTATCCGCAAATGCGTGACTCAGGCTACGCATGGCCGGTTATCGATCTCAGAATCCGTTATGTGAAACCGGCGGTGTTCGGGCAGATAATCACCGTAAGCGCGGAAGTGGCTGAGTGGGAAAACCGGCTGAAAATAAACTACCTTATCGTTGACAAACATACCGGCTCAAGGCTGACGAAAGGTTACAGCGTACAGGTGGCCGTTGATATGGCGAGCAAGGCAATGTGTTTTGAATCACCCTCCATTTTGTTTAAAAAACTCGGTGTGGCGGCTTCTTGATGATCCTGAAAGCATTATTTCTGTTTCTGCTGTCATTCGGTCACAGCTACGCCGGCGATGTGCTTGCCCAAATCAATGCCCGATTGGCGAAGACAGTTATCACCAACGGCAATTTTCAACAGAAAAAGCAGTTGAAAATCCTGCGCAAGCCGTTAATTTCCACCGGCGTGTTTACCTATCATCAAAGCAAAGGCGTGATCTGGAAAACCCTGACTCCGGTTGTTTCATTATTGCTGGTGAATCAGTCGCACCTCTTGACCAATCAGGGCGAGCAAGCGGTGCCGGCGACTTTTGGCCGGGTTTTTCAGGCCATGCTGGGCGGCGATTTAACCCAGTTGGCCGATGATTTTTCTATAACCGGCACGGATCAAAAAGCCTCCTGGCAATTGCAGCTAAAACCCAAAGATGAGCTGTTGCAAAAAATAATCAGCACCATAGTCTTGTCAGGCGACAATGAGCTGCGTCTTTTGGAAATACAGGAAACCAGCGGCAATATAACGTACATCAAATTTGATCAAATCACCCACCCCATGCAATTAACCCGTGGACAAGAGTCGGATTTTGAGCGCTTATCACCCTAAGGTAATGGCGTGGCTTTGGCTGCTGGGGATGATTTTAATCAGCATCTTAGGCAGTCAGGCGTTGACCAGAGACTGGCTGGAAACAGGGTTTCTGGCATTATTACCGGTCACCGAGCAAAAGCCTGAAGTCGCTAAAGCGATTCAGCAGCACAATGAGCTGATTACCCGCAAAGTGATCTGGCTGACCGGTGCAAGCACCTCTCAGGCAGCGATTGCCCATGCGCAACAGCTTAAACAGAACACCCTGCAAAGCGGCCTGTTTAAAAACGTGGTGCTGGAGTTGCCGCAGCAGCAATATATCAAAAGCTATCAGCAATTATTTTCCTATCGCTATCAGTTGCTTGATGCACGGACACGGGGCATATTAAGCAAGAACCCCAAAGACTTGATCAGCCAAAATCTGGAAATTCTTTATAGCCCGATCGGGCAAATGCAAGCGGCCAATCTTGAGCGCGATCCCCTGTTGTTGTTCAGCCGCTATTTTGATGCCCAGAACCCGATCAAACTTAATCTGGAGCAGGGCATTGTTGTGTTGCATGACCAGCAACAATATTGGGCATTGCTGATAACAGAATTGAACGACAGCAATTTGCAGCTGGATAAACTGGAAACCTTGCTGGATCTGGTCAACACCTCACAAGCTCAAGTACAGGCGGCTGGCGGTGAATTAATGGTTACCGGTATGCCGCTGTTTACAGCGCATGGTTCGCAATCTGCCAAACAGGAAATTTCCACGGTCGGCATAGGCTCTAGCGTGGGCATTCTTTTAGTCATGCTGCTGACCTTTCGCAGTCCAAGGCCTTTACTGTTATCGTTTCTGGCAATAGGCAGCGGCATGTTTGCAGCTTTGGTCGTCAGCATTCTGTTTTTTGGCAAAATACATATTATCACCCTGGTCTTCGGCGCGAGTTTGATTGGCGTCGCCGATGATTATGCGCTGCATTTTTTTTGCGACAGTTTTGGATCCAAAGACTGGAATCCGCGCCGGGGATTAAAGTTTATTCTGCCGGGGCTGGCCATTGGCCTGTTAACCAATCTGTTAAGTTACGCAGGTTTAGGTTTTTCGCCTTTTCCCGGCCTGCAGGAAGTTGCCCTGTTTTCGGCAATCGGCTTGCTGGTCGCCTGGCTTACCGTAGTTTTACTGTTTCCCT
>JBAZTN010000323.1:0-2555 GCA_041661895.1 Methylobacter sp.
TGCGGGCATCCAGTTGTTGCTTGACCAGGCGATAAGGAACCGAGTAGTAATGCCCCTCGATGTCCACATGGTAGTCAATATGCACACGCACCAGCTTCCATTCCGCATAGACATACGGTGTTATGGGTAAGGCTTTAAGTGCTGGCTTATCCAGGCTTTGGAAGAGCTCACTTCGTGACCCAGGCAGTTTTTTAAAAGGCCGTTGATTAAGCTTTAATACCAACTGCTGAATCGTCTGATTAAGCTCAGTAAGTGAAAAGAAGGTGTGGTTGCGCAGTGACGCCAAAATCCAGCGTTCAACGATTTGTACACCCACCTCCGCTTTGGCTTTATCTTTGGGTTTTCTGACACGAGCCGGGACAATCGCGACGCCATAATGCATCGCCATTTCCAGATAAGTAGGATTCAGGTCGGGCTCATAAAGGTGCGCCTTGGTGACGCCTGAGCGCAGGTTATCGGGGACAACCAGCTCAGACAAGCCGCCAAAAAAGGTGAAGCAGCGTTGATGAGAACCAATCCAGTCCGGTAAAGATTGCGACCAGGTGGCTTCAGCATAGGTGTAATTGGAAGCCCCCTGCACAGCGACAAAAATCTGTGCCGAACGGATCTCGCCGGTACGTGGATCAATCACGGGCAAGGTTTGGCCGGCATAGTCAACAAACAACTTCTCGCCAGCGCGATGCGTTTGCCGCATTGATAAATCCCGCGTACCTAACCAGTTCCGGTACTGGTCACAGAACCAGCTGTATTGATAGCCCTTGGGATGTTGTTCACGGTATTCCTGCCACAATAAGAATAGAGTGACATTCTTCTTTTGCAATTCCTGATGAACCTTTAACAAGTCAGGCGGTACGCGATCTCTGTCTGATGATTTGCGCAGTGCAGGAAACAATAGCCGCTCTAACTCAGCATCAGTTAACGTATCCGGCAAGGGCCAGGATAACCCGGCTTGCTCGGCACGTTCCACGTAATTCGCCACCGCTGGCCTTGAGATATTGCAACTTTGGGCAATCTTTCGATCACTCAAATCATTGGCCCATTTCAGGCGCAACACTTCTTTTATTTTTCGCATGGATAACCTATTAGCTGGCATCAGCTTCCTCTTAATAATGATGAAAAGAGGCAGCAGAGTATCGTTTAGTTATCCCGCGTCAAAAAACGCTAAAACATCACCATCAGAGGGTGGCAACATTAACCGGAATCAGTGGCAGCTTTAAAATGGAATGGGTGGCAGCATTCGTCTGGAATGGGTGGCAGCTTTGAACCGGAATACGCAAACAAAGAAACCCCGCGCGATTTTTACGCAGACGATCAAGTCTGGGCAGCCGTTTATTCGCAAGCAAGTGAAGAGTTGCGTGATGCAATGGACTTAAATTATTTAACCGGCCAACGCCCAGCAGACGTTTTAAAAATGCGTTTGTCCGATATTAAAGACGGGGCACTAGAAGTCACCCAGAATAAAACCAAGAAGAAGCTTCGCATCTTGATAGAAGATGAACTCTCAAATACATTGGATCGTATCAAATCGCGCAATCGTAAAGTGTCCAGTTTGTTCCTAATCGCCACCCCATCTGGTACGGCATTAACCCAAAGCACTTTACGCATCCGTTTTGACAATGCTCGAAACATTGCAGAAAAACGCGCTTTAGAATTAGGTGACGCAAACTTGGCTTTAAAAATTCGCGCGTTTCAATTCAGAGATATCCGCCCTAAAGCGGCCTCTGAAATATCACTTGAACACGCCAGTAAATTGCTCGGACATACTGACCAAGAGATCACTTCAAAAGTTTACAGACGGGTGGGTGAAGTGGTAAAACCGACCAAATAAAAGCTGGTGGTTGCGGAAACTCCCGCAATAGTTGCGGAAACTGGGCAATAAAAAACCGGCTCTGAGACCGGTTTAATATGACGTAAGTCGTTGATTTATTGGCGGAGAAGCAGGGATTCGAACCCTGGGAGGGGATCAACCCTCAACGGTTTTCAAGACCGCCGCTTTCGACCGCTCAGCCACCTCTCCACAAGCCGCATATAATAACTCACCAGTTCTAAAAATCAATTATTTTATTAGTTTTTTACTCATTCACGCATATTTCCCAGCTTAAATTTGAGTTGGGGAAAGCAATAGGGAGATGTGATTGCACATTGGGGTGGTGAAGAATTCCTGATTATGTTACCCAACACAGACAGCAATGGCGCGTATTATGGCTAAAAGAATCCGTAAAGCGATTGCGAACAAACACTTCCATGAAGGAGTACAGGAAGCGGAACGATAGTGGAGCGGTGTACGACGACCCCCGGGTAGCCGTAGAGGCCGGGTGTTTTGACGGAGTTGGAGCGTGAGCGGAAGCGTAGTCAAAATACAAGGCCATCCGACACGGCGTCAAGTCATTACGGTAGCTGTGGCGCACAGCGTAGCAAAGCGAAGTTGTGTGGTGCGACTGGCATGATAGTCAGCCAGCTGGTGGAAGTCCAGCCATTGCCCTGTGAGAAGGGAAAATGTAGGCGAAGGCAAGGGTGCCCAAAGAAACTCTTGGTGGCTACCCAACAGGGGAGCA
>JBAZTN010000324.1:0-2536 GCA_041661895.1 Methylobacter sp.
AAGAATTTTTCATTCTTAAATTGGATAAATCAGTGCTGTAGAGTTCATCTAACAGCAAATGAACGATAAATCCCAAGGCAATGAAAATACCGTTTAGCCACGCATGTAAAACATTCCAATGCAGAAAGTGATAACTGATGCAGGTCATCAGCAACGAAAAAAACAGGACTGCCAATACAGAATGGAATACGCCACGATGAACGGTAAGTGCGTTAAACAAGGCAAACATCCCATAACGAATGAACAGGTAGGTGCCTGCTGCAATTACTAATAACAGTTGCGTTGCGTAGCTGTTTTTAAAAGCATGTAGTGCAGCCGCTACCCCCATTAAAGCTAATACGTTAAACAACAGCTTTACCGGTCTTGAATTGTTCGCATCAATATCAGGCAGCAGTCCGCCTAATGTACCCAGAAAAACAAGCCAGGGTATATCGGTGTTAGTAATCAAACGGACATTTACGGCAACTAGAGCAGCTCCGATGCTGGCAGTTGAAGCGACGAATAGATGGGTATTAAAATTAGCCATACACAACAAAAATCCTTTTAAATCTAAAAATGCGGTATGGCATTACCTATCTATAAATTAAGCTAGATATTTGCCCTCCATTACGTCAGTTATTCCAGTGTCAGGTAATGGACTTTACATTTTTACCAGCAAATTAATCAGCATCTGTTCATAAATATTGGACAAAATCTCCAGATCATTCACGCCGACATGCTCATTGATTTTATGGATGCTTTCATTCAACGGGCCGAGTTCGATAACCTGTGCGCCGGTCGGGGCGATAAAGCGCCCGTCTGAGGTGCCGCCGCCGGTGTCATCGAGCGTTTCAAAGCCGGTCACGGTTTTGATGGCGGCATGGGCCGCATCAATCAATGAGCCCGGTTCGGTCAGGAATGGATTGCCGGACAAGCGCCATTCCAGTTCGTATTTGAAATCGTATTTGTCCAGTATCGCGCGGGTGCGTTGCTTGATGGTTTCCTCGTCCAGTTCGGTGCAAAAGCGCAGGTTGAACTGAACCGCCACGCTGCCAGGGATGATGTTTTCCGCGCCGGTTCCTGCGTTGATGTTGGAAACCTGCAGGCTGGTCGGCGGGAAAAATTCGTTGCCGTGATCCCAGACTTCATCGGTCAGGTCTTTCAAGGCCGGGGCAAAGCTGTGTATCGGGTTGTCGGCAAGCTCAGGGTACGCGACGTGACCTTGTATGCCTGCAATGGTCAGTTTGGCGCATAAAGAACCGCGCCGGCCGACGCGAATGACATCGCCGATTTTTTTATCGCTGGACGGTTCGCCGACCAGGCACCAGTCTATTTTTTCGTTACGCTGTTCCAGCACTTCAACGACTTTAACCACGCCATTGGTGGCAATGCCTTCTTCGTCACTGGTCATCATCACCGCGATAGAGCCTTGATGATCGGGGTGCTTGGCAATAAAGCGCTCGACGGCGGTGATAAAGCAGGCGATGCCGCCCTTCATGTCGGCAGCGCCGCGGCCGTAAAGCTTGCCATCACGAATTGTCGGCTCAAAAGGCGGTGAAACCCAGGCATCCAACGGGCCGCTAGGTACAACATCGGTGTGGCCGAGGAAGGTCAACAGCGGCTTGGCATCGCCGCGTCTGAGCCAGATGTTTTGGGTGTCTTCAAAGTCCAGGCGTTCTTCTTTGAATCCCAGTTTGGTTAAACGTGCCGCCAGCACATCCTGGCAACCCGCATCTTTAGGGGTTACCGATTCGCGGCTGATAAGGTCTTTAAGAAGTTCTAGTGTGTCGCTCATTGTTATTCGGTTTGTTAGTTATCGGCTTTCGCTGTACCTGTTCCCTACAGGTCTGAGGCATATCCACCATCCTTGGTGGTAAAGCCAAGGATTAGCTTGTCGCCGGTATCTAAAATCGGGCGTTTAATCAGGGTAGGAGTGGTCAGCATCAGCTGCATGGCTTTTTCCGGGGTCAGGTCGCTTTGCTGCTCGGCACTAAGTTGTCGCCAACTGGTACTGCTGCGGTTAAGCAATTTATTCCAGTCTAAATGATCGGAAAAATGCTGCAGCAGTTCAGGCGTTAGGCCATCGGTTCGGAAATCATGGAACTGATAGTTTATGCCGTTTTCCTCCAGCCATTTACGCGCTTTTTTAACGGTGTCGCAATTTTTTATACCGTAAAGCGTGTGCATGGTTTTTACAATTGGCTGCTCAATAATTCTTCAATGTCGGGCAGTTCTTTATTTTTTTTGCAGCGGTTTTTATAAAGATCAACAAATTCCATGAAGGCTTGTTCCAGATCAGCCAGAATTTCTTCTTCGTTTTCACGCTCATCTTCGGGAACGTCGGGCGAATCCAAATATTCGTGTTGCAGGGCAACTTCGCTATTTATAGAAAGTATGGCGTAAATGATGGCATCGTTTGAAATTTGTTCGCTCATGGTATTGGCCTTGTTAGGTTGTTGGGGGAAAGTGTGTAAAAGAGCAGTGATCAGTCCTGTTCTCTAAAACGAATGGTTAGGCCTTGTAAAAAATTCCTTAAAATCTGGTCGCCACATTCCCT
>JBAZTN010000325.1:0-2526 GCA_041661895.1 Methylobacter sp.
ACTTTCATTTGCGTCTGTTAACATCCAAACGCTGTAGACCTTTCTTGGGTAACTTTTTCTCTGTATGGCAAATGTTGTTCCCTGATCAATACCGCCTTTCGGGATAAATCATCCGTGATCATGGCCATACAAAAACAATTCAATTTCTTTGGTGAGCCACCTGAACGCAATAATTACCGGTTAAGCGATCATTGACAAAGCTTCTCATAATTGTAATACAACGTTAAAAGTTTGATTATGGATAATAAAACCTATCGAACCATCTGGATTTCCGATTTGCACCTTGGTTCCACCCAATGCCAAGCTGATGTTTTGCTTGATTTTCTAAAGCACAACGAGAGTGAAAAACTTTACCTGGTGGGCGACATTATCGATTTTTGGGCGCTTTCCAAGAAAATGTATTGGCCCAGAGATCACAATACGGTGATCCAAAAAGTTCTGAGAAAAGCGAGACATGACACCCGAATTATATACATACCTGGCAACCATGACGAAAACATAAGGGACTACGACAGTTATGTCTTTGGCGACATCATCGTGAAAAATTCAGATGTGCACACCACATCCGAGGGGAAGCGATTTCTAGTGGTTCACGGCGACGAATACGACACCATCGCCAAATACCACAAGTCGATTGCCAAGCTAGGTAGCGTGGGATATGACTTTCTACTTGAGATCAATCGCTTTTTACGAATGACCAGACGTTGGTTTGGCATACAATCACACTTCTCCCTGGCCGCTTTTGTTAAATTTAAAGTCAAAAATTTAGTTCAGTTCATTTCCGATTATGAAGATAGCATCGTCAGCACGCTTAGAGACCAGGGCCTGGATGGCGTTATCTGCGGGCATATACATCATGCTGAAATTAAGGAGATTGATGGATTTTTATATATCAACACAGGGGATTTCGTGGAAAGTTGCACCGCCATAGTGGAGCACTTCAACGGAACTTTGGAACTCATAAAGTGGCACAAGACAGAATCAGCCATTGTCCATAATAAGACCCTAGAAGCCAACATTCACAAATAGATGATCTTTCTACTCAGGTGAGCTGCTGTGACATATAAAAATCTTAATAAATTTAATTTAACCATCTTTATAGTGCAATGATTCTGATTTCCGCAGAATCGCACAGGGGCAACTAACCCTATGAATCGCGGTTTTAACACCATACTTGCGGCACAGTTCTTTTCATCACTCGGGGATAACGCACTCCTATTCGCGGCTATCGCGCTACTCAAAAGCCTGGATGCCCCCTCCTGGCAAACCCCTGTATTACAGCAATTCTTCGTCTTCTCCTTTATCGTGCTCGCTCCCTTTGTTGGCGCATTCTCCGATGCGTTGCCGAAGGGACAGGTCATGTTCATTAGCAACAGCATCAAGATAGCCGGTTGCACTGCCATGTTATTGGGTTTGCATCCATTGCTCGCCTATGGCTTTGTCGGCGTTGGCGCAGCTTTGTACTCACCTGCTAAATATGGCATTTTGACAGAATATCTCCCACCCCATAAATTAGTATGGGCAAATGGCTGGATGGAAGGTCTGACCGTTGCGGCTATCATTTTGGGCGCCATATTTGGAGGGTTACTGATTGGTCATCGTGTTGAGGATCAGGTTGTTCAGCAACTGGGCGGGCTTGAGTTCAATGGTGGCATTGATACCGCCCCCGAGTTCGCTATTTTTGTCATACTGGGTCTTTATTTCGCGGCGGCGACACTTAATTATTATATTCCCAAGCTGCCCATCGAGCACACCTTGTCGAATCGGGCGCCAGGGTTCCTGTTGGCAGATTTCTGGCGAACTTTTCTGCTTCTGTGGAAAGACCCATTGGGACAGGTATCTCTCGCGGTAACCTCACTGTTTTGGGGAGCGGGAACGAGCTTGCGTTTCATTATTCTTGCTTGGGCTGCCGTAGCGCTGAAGCTCGAACTGGAGCAAGCAACTCAATTGACAGCATTAGTTGCGGTGGGTCTAGCCATCGGTTCTGTGGTGGCGGCCAAGGCTGTGCCATTAGAATATGCTGTGAAAGTGTTACCCTTGGGGATAGCCATGGGAATCGTTGTATTAGGAATGACATTAGTGACCGATTGGCGACTGGCGGCACTGATGCTGATACTGATTGGCGCTCTGGCCGGCAGTTTTTTGATACCCATGAACGCATTGCTACAGCATCGGGGTCACCAGCTTATGGGCTCGGGACACTCCATAGCCGTGCAAAACTTCAACGAAAATCTTAGCATTTTATTAATGCTTGGAGCTTATGCATTGATGATTGATGCAGGACTTTCAGTGCATACCATCGTAATCGTGTTTGGGCTATTTGTATCGGGTACGATGGGTTGGCTCGCCAAAAAACATGGTCATGATCAGGATTAATAGAAAGGATGTTACCTGTTAATTCTGGATCTTGAACTGCCGCAATTTTCTTTTTTCAGAGGATGCTATATGCCTAAACCCATTACCCCCTTGCTCGCCGCCGATGCCATTATTGAGCTGACCGATTTCCCTGGTCGTCCCATAGTATTG
>JBAZTN010000326.1:0-2524 GCA_041661895.1 Methylobacter sp.
GCTACCGCCAAGTAGATAAGCTCTTTCGTTCGGCCAACTGGTCGCGCCCTGATCCACCATACCTTTGTAGTAGACGGAGTTGTCTATGAAATCCTGACCGATCAAGACATCCTTGTCGGGGCCGGTGTTGTAGGCTGTCCACAGCGATTTTCCGGTCTTCAGATCGAGTCCCTGGATCCAGCCGCGAACGCCCATTTCACCGCTGGAGGAGGCTACAATGACCTTCTTGATGCCATCCGTCTTACCGGGAGTTATGATCGGCGCTGTCGTCATGGTGACGCCGGTATGCGGGTCCGCGAGTTGATTCCGCCATACTTCCTTGCCGGTGATCGCATCGACCGCCACTACCGTATTGTCGAGCAGGGGGAAGACGATCTTGCCGTCGGCATAGGCCGCGCCGCGATTGATCCCGCCGCAGCAATTTTGGCCCTTGGCGAATTCGCTCACGTCCGGGGCGTAGGTCCATTTGATCTGGCCCTTGTTTTTAAGATCATAGGCGATCAGTTTGTTCGGGAACGGCGTGACTGCGTAGAGCATGCTGCCGACCACGAGGGGCTCGCCCATGTGGCTGCCCTTGACGCCAGTCTTTAACGAGTATTCTTTCGTCAGTTTGCCGGCGTTGGCGGGTGTAATATCCTTGAGCGCGCTGAATCGGGTGCCTTCCGGCGTGCCGCCAGCGGTCGTCCATGCGGCCCCTGCACCGACTGCCGCAGCAGCAGTTTCGACGGACAGGGCGCCGCCTCCGAGCATCAGCGCCAGCATTACGCCCGCGTGAATCCGGGTCGGCCGTGCGCTTGAGCGATGAAGCTGCTCTCTGTTAAAACAAAGCATTTTTGTGACTGTCATATAATGTTCTCCTCGCGATAATGTAAGTGAAGCATCTGTAGGTTAGTCTCGTTTTATTCCGCATAAAGTGAAATTAGTCACGTTTCTCGTATCCGTCACATTGCCGTCATATTTCTCATAAGCCTGGGATTACATCTAGCGAAGTGTGGAAATTCCCGCCCAGATATCGCGTCGAAGCCATTGTTCCAAAAGCCTTTTTTATTGCTGATGAATAAGTCAGCCGATACAGCGTCAAGTCTTAAGGGGCCATAGCGGAAGGTGATGCTTTCAGGCTACGGAACAGTTGTGGACGCCGAATGAACCCGGGTCGCCGAAGGCAAAGCGTGTCGCCACAATGTGCGTCCATTTTTATGCATGGATTAGGTTCTGAAGACCCGATGTAATCGTTGGAGTTCATGAATGGCGAAACTACATGGCCTTTATCGTGAACGAAAAAAGTGGTGTCACTATGAAATATGCGCTTGCCTTATCGCATCGATACAATGTATAAATAATATCGAATCAATACTATTTTTGATGAGGATCAACCATGAAATTTATTAGCAAACCATCGTTACTTACATCAGCTATTGGCCTGACATTGGTCAGTGGTGTGGTTCTGGCCCAAACTACCAGCTATTTGTCGCTCAAGAAAGTGGAAGTGGAATGGGAGGGCAAAGCCGATAAAAAAACGCTGGAAGTGGAAATCAAAACCAACCAGAACATACCAGTTGACGGAAAATCCGGCGCCTTCGGCTATGCGATATTGACGGACGGCGGCAATAATGTGCTGGTCTTGACCACTCACCTCCCTATAGATGACAGCTCCCATGAAGCTACCCCTTCCGGATTTCATGCCCATGTTCTGGATTTGAAAAATCCGACCGAAGCCTGTCCGGGCGCCAATTTTGAAGTAGACCTGGAAAATTCCGGCAAGAACTCCGCTTTCGACGCTAACTACAAGTGGAAAGTCGACGATAATAAAATTTCCGTTGAAAAAGTCCCCGTCTCCGACCTGGGCGATGCGGGCGTGGAATCGGTCGTCTCATTCACGCTGAAACCAATACTGGACGCCAATAAAAAAGCAACCAACCTTTGTGTGTCGGTGGTAGACAAGGCTTAAACTCCCACCTTTGCAGCGCGGCACTGGTAAGGTGCTGCGCCGTATAAATGACGCTCTGTTAGATAGCTAACAACATACCCAACATACCCTAGCGCCGTAGAGTACGGTGAGGAACAAATCAAACCGCTACCGTTTACTCGATTGCTGCAGTTCTTCGGACACGTGCTTAGCGGTTGAAAAAAATCCGGTATTACACCAAGCCCCTCCAAAATCATGTTCATTTATTGAGGGTGATTTAGAGCTAAAAAATGCCCTGTTAGGAAACTAGCGGGGCATTTTCTTTGTGGGTATCTAAGACATCGGGAAACATGACCGGCTGCTTACGGTGATCTAGCGGATAACTCAAGTTTTTTATACATCAGGACAAACAGGTTTTCGGATTACTCAACTGGTCTTTTAGGTTTATTTTCAACAGATCTAAGGTAGCCATTTCCCCAGCTTGTAATATAACTTTCATTTGCGTCTGTTAACATCCAAACGCTGTAGACCTTTCTTGGGTAACTTTTTCTCTGTATGGCAAATGTTGTTCCCTGATCAATACCGCCTTTCGGGATAAATCATCCGTGATCATGGCCA
>JBAZTN010000327.1:0-2514 GCA_041661895.1 Methylobacter sp.
TGAATGGTCGAGACACTTCTCTCGAAACCAACATTCAAGATAACGATGCAGACGAGGAAGTAGACCAATACAAAACCGAAGTCGGTTTGCAGAGAGTCAACTTCGAAAAGAACGCTTTGCTTAAGGGCGTTGCTTAAACCAGATCAAGGCTCTGCTCTGACTCGCTGGCCTCCACTTTGTGGAAGCCAGGAGTAAGGGCGGATGCCAAACCAAAATAATTAAAAACCTAACTAATAAAACTTATATGGCTAAATTTAATTCCCATATCAAAAGACTTAAGATCGTTCTTAAACCGGCTACGCCGATATTTGAGGGCGGAATGAAAATCGGCGATCAACCGGGAGTGTACGCTTTATTCGAAGATGGTCAGTTTGAGACCAAAGACGAGGAAATAATCAAACAGCTCGAGGAGTTAGACACTTTCAAAATAGATTTTTGGCGTGTGTCTGACGAGTCGAGTCCTGTTGAGGACACAACAGTCGATAAAGACTTTGTGAAGCTCACAAAAAAAGAATTGCAGACTCTGGCAAATGAAAAAGGTGTTGCGGTCGACGGCACTGAAACCAAAGATAGATTGATTGAACTCTTAAAAGATAAATAGAACCTTACGAGGTCGATAACTTAAAACAAACCTATGCCAATCGTATCAGCAGACTTAAAAGAATATAAATCATCGGCAACCAATTCCGATGGTGCTGGAATTTCTGCGACTGAAGTCGTAGACAATACCGACAACAACTTGTTCACCGACATCACTGGTGACGAAGCGACTGCCGGTGGCACTGAGTATCGAAAGATATTCAGAAAGAACACGCACGCAACACTCACTTGGCAAAATATAGTCTCGTGGCTACTTAGCCAACCAACCAATTCCGCCTTGTCATTCGGATTTGGATTGGATCACGCCGATGATGCCGACGGTGCTCAAGGAAACATGTCAGTATTTTCGGCCAATGCCGTTGTGGCTGTAGTTTCTGACGGTGCCGACACCAGACAAGTAACAATTGTCGGTGAGGATGCATCCGGAAATAGACAGACGGAAACTCTCACCTTGAACGGTGCAGTCGAAGTCGTTGGGGCTCTTACATTTTCCAAAGTGTATGCCGGTTATATGAATTCACTCTCTGCTTCAAGAACCGTAACCATTAGACAAGGTTCAGGAGGTACATCACGAGGATCAATCGGACTTAACAAAAAGATAAGCTTCCTTTGGTTCGGCAAGAAGTATTCCGGAGGGTCGGTTATAAACGCCGAGGGTGGCGACATGGCCAGCAAAGCAACGGGATTAAAGTCCGGTGATGTTACACCAGCCGGAAACTTGGGCTTGTGGTATCGAATCACATGGCCAGCCGGTGCCGGTGCGGTTACTGCCACATCAACACAAGTGAAATCCGAGGGTGACACTGCGGCCTAAAAGAAATTAAAAAGTTATGGCTAAGACATTCTTAACAAAAAAGAATAATGCCAAAAGCACCATCACGGACAATCCATTATCATCTGGTGCGACTGTCCTGAATGTGCAGACTGGTGACGGGGCAAAATTTCCATCAGCACCATTCCACGCCACGCTTTACTCAAGCGATCCAAGCGTGGGCGAAATTGTGAAAGTGACCACGATAGCAACCGATCAATTCACAATCGAGCGTGCCAAAGAAAACACTACTGCCCAACAATGGCCTCAAGGCACACGCCTCGAGCTTTTGGTGACAGCCAAACTTTTTGACGACTTCCAGACAAGAACAGAGATTATTGTCGCAACCGACGGTTCAGGTGATTACAACTGTGACGGTACATCTGATCAGACAGAGATAAACGAAGCCATAAGCAACCTGCCGTCTGGTGGCGGAATTGTGAGGATGAAAAAAGGAACCTACAACTTAACCGGACTCGTTGAAATCTTAAAGAGTAATGTGATTCTTGAGGGTGAAGGGGCGTCAACGCTTTTGCGTGTCGCCAATTCAGCCAACTTGGGAGATGTCGTAAGAATCGGAAATGGTGGGACTGTAAGCTACACAAATATCACGGTCCGAGACTTTATGATCGATGGAAACCAAGCCAATCAAACATCAGGTGCAAATAGTCCGTTGGTGCTCTGGGGAACCTCATCATACAAGCACAGCAGATTGACCATAGAAAACTTATGGCTGACTGGTGCAAAACAAGATTGCTTAAAAGTTATTGCTATTGAGGACAGCGTAATAAAAAATTGCTACATCTACGCAAACACCGGAACGGCAATCGGATTATTCACCACTTCTCAGTACAACAGTATCGTTGGCAATGTGCTGGTTTCTAATTCGTATGGGGTATACGACAACGCCTGCAATTACAACACCATCACCGGTAATGTGATTCGCAATAATGGCTACGGCTTTTATGTGAGTAGTGGGTGGCGAGAAGTATTCACCGGCAATATGGTTTTTACCAGCACGAACTACGGAGTATATCTCGTTGGTGGTCAAAGAATATCCATAACGGGAAATCATTTCTACGGTGACAACTGGGGTATCGTAA